>JAYWBY010000088.1:0-2402 GCA_043781115.1 Pseudomonadota bacterium | reverse complement strand
GGATTTTTCTTCCCAAGGACCGGGGTCTACGACGGGCCAAGTCAAACGGTCGCCGCCCTCATGGTCGCCTCGCGGATGAAGAGCCTCGGCAGCGAGGTCTTCCAAACGGTCGCTCGCTCGCCCGATGAAAAATGGCAGATGATTTTGCCCGGGCCGTCCGCCTGTTTTCGGGAGGGTCAAAATGCCGCCTTCCTCGAAACGGCGGCTCAGGTGACCGAGGTCGGACGCCTTGGCCGTGGACCACCGAAGGGCTTTCTCTTCACGATCTGGCGCCGGGTGTCCTGCTGCCGGGACTTCCCGGAGGCTGCTGCTCTACGTGGCGAGCTGGCGGCCCTCAAGGCTAGCTGCGGGAGGGGCTGATGGAGGTGACACCTGGTGTCAACGAGGCTCCGGCAAACGGCGACGGCAGCAAAGCATACGCCGCGCTCTTCATGGACGCATTGGAGGCGGCCAAAGCAGTCGGGGCAAGTGACCTGCATATCGAGCCGACGCGAGACGGCGTTCGTCTTAGGATGCGCGTCTTCGGCGACATGCAGCCGGCGTGGAAGGAGATTGGCACGGAACACCGGCAAGCCTTTCTGAGCCAGGTGAAGCGGCTGACTGGTCTAGAAATCGGGGTCAGCGGCCGGCCGCAAGATGGCCGCCTCTCGATGCCGGCGCTCGGCCTTGACCTCAGGGTCAATCTGCTCCCGACACTCTACGGCGAAAAGGTGGTGCTTCGACTCCTCGACGCGAAGCGGCAGTTCAAACTAGAACATTCCGGGCTCGACCCGGAGGCACGACAAGCCGTCGAGCGCGCCTTGAGGAACAAGGACGGCGTCGTGCTGATTTCCGGGCCGACGGGCAGCGGCAAAACCACGACGTTGTACACGATGCTTGCCGCCCTCAACCAGGGATTGACCAATATCGTCACCCTCGAAGATCCCGTGGAATACGCGCTCGACGGCATAAGCCAGGTCCGAATCGACAAGAAGGTCACGTTTGCGTCGGCGCTTAGAGCTGTTCTGAGACAAGACCCGGACGTGATCTTGGTCG
Source organism: Pseudomonadota bacterium (assembly GCA_043781115.1). GTDB lineage: Bacteria > Bdellovibrionota_B > Oligoflexia > Oligoflexales > CAIYRB01 > CAIYRB01. The sequence continues at coordinate 1,367 of JAYWBY010000088.1, read as the reverse complement.
GAGAAATCCGCGACAAGGAGACCGCCGAGCTGGCCTTCCAGGCGGCCTCCACCGGGCATCTGGTTCTCTCGACGATTCACGCAAATGGCGCCGCCGAAGTGGTGGCGAGGCTGCTTGGGCTTGGTGTCGAGCCCTATCTCGTGGACGCAAATCTCCGATTTTCAGCGGCGCAGCGTCTAGTGAAGCGCCTTTGTGGTCAGTGCGCCAGACGGGCTCCAGCAGAGATGGTCGAGAAGCTTGGCCGCGAGTTCGCCGAAGACGTTCGGGCGGCTTCCGACACGAGTGAAAGCTTTCGGATTCAAGGCGTCGGATGCGCCGCGTGCTCGACCGGGATCAGTGGCCGCCTGCCAATTCTCGAATACCTGACCGGCGAGGAAATTCGCTTAGGGCTCACGTCACGCAGCCTTCGGTGTGCCAGGACAATGGCGCAAATTGCGATGGCAAAGGCTTTCACCGGAGAAATTGACATCAGGGAGGTGCGAAGTCTTGTTTAAACCTCAACTCGTCATGCATTTGGCAGTCGCCGCCCTATGGGGTCTCCTGCCGCCCTTGGCGATGGCGCAGGCGGCCTACTTTGACGGCGGTATCGACTATTGGCGGGCGGGCAGACAGGAACGACCGCAAGTCAGTCCAGCGCCTGCGGTAGATCCGCAGAAGCCAGAGTTTGAGTGGTCAAGGTACCTCGACCCAAGCCACGACGAGTTTTTCCGCGAGGGCGACTACACCCCACCGGCACCGTTCATGGCGGTGGCGAGAAACCCGAGCGACGAAAACCTCCGTCACTGGTTTGCTTACATCGAGGCGAAGAACACCGTTGCGTCGAGGCTCCAGGAGCGGATGCAGGAGTTCCTAGCCGAGCGCACGTCAGGCAATGCAGGGGCTCTGCAGCGAGGTCCCCGTGTAGTCCCGGACGCAAAGATCACGGAGGTCATTCCCGGGCAGTTCGTCGTGCGCTTCTACTTCGAGTCCACGTGCCCCCACTGCCGCCGCATGGCACCGGAGGTTGCAAAGTTTCACGATCTGGGCTTCGCCGTCGAGGCCAGGCAGGTCGATGACGCGCCCGCTCCCGAAGAATTCTCAGTCGGGGTGCCTGCCCAGCGCGCTACCGACGAGGAGATTCATCGCTTCGGCATTCAAAGCGTGCCGCTCCTCCTCATCGCGGATCTGAAGTCGAAGACCGTCTATCGGGTTAGTGGCTATCAGACGGTCGACAACGTCATCAAGCTGCTCGCGGCGAAGCCCAAGATCTAAGGTTTGCAACGCTGTAACGCCGCGTCCGAGGTGGACTCGGCGGACTATCAAACACCGTCTCTTCGTCATGCACATGCTGCATGAATGGAGTGGCAATGGGGGGATTTTGCATGAAG
>JAYWBY010000087.1:0-2405 GCA_043781115.1 Pseudomonadota bacterium | reverse complement strand
GGGCCGGGCGGTTCGTCCGGTGCCCAGGTTTCGCTCTAGAGGGGGATGCGATGCATACGATGACTTTGGCTACTCGTACTTTCTTTGGATTGTCCGTGTTGCTCATGACCGCGTGTGGCGCCGAGAATCAAAAAAGCGATCAGCGGCACCACGGCGGCGCCGACGCCAGGCCGGGAGACGGCTCTAGCGCCGACTCCACTGACGGTGGACCGCGGCTAGCGCTTCAGCCGACCGACCAAGTGCTCGGCACCTTGATCATTCCCTTCGGCCAGGACGGTCTGTCCTTGACCGATACGGACAATGGCGTCGTGCACTGGGTGGTCGACATGGAGGAGCGGAAAAAAGTCGCGGCTGGCGTCGCGCCCGACAAATACCTGAAGGTCAAAGGCGATTTGAGCGTGCCGCTCGCCGCTGAAAATAGGCCTTACGACGTGGGTTGCATTTACGTCGAGCTGAAAGACAACGTCTACTACCGCGAGCAAACTTGGCTGCGCTTGGCGACGACCGGCATCAACGGCAAATCGTTCACCGAAGTGAAGCTGCCGCTGTCGGTCGACTTAGGCGGCTGGCAAAGCGTCCCGGAGCTAGGCGCGTCGCTGTCCCTGTCGCAATTTTCCGGCAACACGATCAAGAAATTCAACGGCACGTTGTGCTTCCGCTTGGATTTTACCGACGCGCCGGCGCAACTTTACGAAGGCAATTTGATCGTTCAATACCTCAGGCCCGGCAACGTGGTGAACCCACCCGCCTGCGGGATGGGCGAGGGGTCGCCCCAGTGCCAACCTAGTGGCGATCCTGGCACCACACCCGACCCGACCACACCCGAACCGACCACTCCCGACCCGACTCCCGCCCCGAAGCCACTCTCCTGCCTCAGCCAACCCGTAGTTCTCAAAGCCGGCCAACAAACAAATCTGAGCTGGCTCGGCGACACCGGCGCGGGTCTGACGTTCACGCTCGCCGCCGACTCGCCAGACTACAAGGGAGCGCTCGGGACGATCGCGGCCAAAGGCGATTCCGGCGCCGTTTACACCGCGCCCGCGAAGGTGCCGGCGAACGTCCGCATCATAGCCACGGCGCGTGCCATGGGGCTCGAGTCTTTGCCCGCTTTTTGCCAAGTGAACTTGATCGCCGACGAGCAAATCTGCGTCAAGGACGACGGCGAGATCAAAGGCCTGACGGGCAACGTTTTCAAGATTCCGAGCGGCACTAGCCAAATGCCGGACTTAGACCAGCTGACGCCCGTCGCCAAAGTCGTCGTGCCGAACTTAGACATCCCGGAGCGGAGATTCTCCGCGGGCTTCCCCGGCGTCGTCGACCTCTTCGAATGGTTCGCGATCCGCTTCAAGGGCCAGTTGATCGTCCCGGAAAACGCGACGTGCAAATTCATGCTGACCTCCGACGACGGCGCGATCCTGAAGATCGACGGCAACCTGGTCGTAGACGACGACGGCACGCACCCGACGAAGAGCGTCACCGGCCAAGCGAGCTTGACCAAGGGCACGCACGACATCCGCATCGATTACTACCAGGGCCCGCGCTACTACATCACGCTGCAGCTCCTTTGGCAGTGCGGCAACGCCGCTACGTACCAAATCGTGCCGCCGGAAGCTTTCACGCGTCCACTGCAGTGAAGTTCCACCGCAATGAAATTTTAGATTCGACGTAGAGGGGGATCGTACGGGGCGGGTCCGGCAACGGACCTGCCCCAACTTATTGAAATAGCCGGGGTCTTTCGCTCTTGTGGCGTCGCGGTGTCCGGGACTAGACTGCCCGGGCTTATCAAACCGCGAGGAAACCCCCATGAAACTACTAAAAAACCTGCTCATCTTGGCAAGTCTCTGCTCATTAAGCAACTTGGCTTCGGCCGCCGAAGCCCAACCCGTCGACCAACTCCACCTGCGGGGCACGTTCTGCAGCGCGACGACGTTAGACGGCACCTGGGGCTTTTTCTTCGGCCCGAACGACATTTTCACCAATTGCCGCATCGTGGAAGACGCGCTCCGCTACCGGACGCGCGCGCCGATCGACCAGTACAACCGCGGCTACTTCCTGACCCAAGGTTGGAACGAAGCCGTCGTTACGTGCGGTTTCTTGCGCAGCTCTTTCTACGGCAACGGCAGCTACCCGCTGCAAAATGCGTTCAACTACGCGCAGCAGATCTTTGGCCAGAACTGCCTCTTTGAAGTTTATTTTTGAGCCGAGTCAAAGCTTACGCTGCGCTTTCGCCCAAGGCGGCGCTCGAGCCGCATGAATTCAGCTTCGGCCCCCTTGGGCCGACCGAGGTCGAGCTCGAAGTCGAGTGCTGCGCCGTTTGTCACAGCGACTTGCACTTGATCGACAACGATTGGGGCATTAGCAAGTACCCGCTCGTCCCGGGCCACGAGATCGTGGGACGGGTCGCC
>JAYWBY010000086.1:0-2408 GCA_043781115.1 Pseudomonadota bacterium | reverse complement strand
CCCGTCACGATGGTTTTCCCCGGACCGGCCAAAGCGACGGCACCATTTAGGGAAAGCGCGGCGGCGATGGCGTAGGCTCTTTTATTCATCCCATTTCCCCTCGACTTGTCTTGCAGTTTGTCATTTGTTGCTGATCCCCGATTGTTCGAGCGCCGCGAGGACGGCGGCGTCCGACACTCGAGCTTTGATCTCGCGCTTGAGGTTCGCCAGCGCCGGCGCGGCATCCTCGGCCGCGAACGCTTGCCTGAGCTTCATGGCATATGCCAACTGGACGTCCGGCGCCATTTTGGTGAAGGCCGACGCCACGTCCGCCGAGTTCGTGCCGGCCATCTTCGCCAGCACGGTCGCCGCGGTCGAAGCGAGCTCTTTGTCCGCCGCGGCCGCATAGAGGAACAGATGCCCAAAATTGGGATGATTGAGCGTCGGCGGGTAGTCGACGAAGTAGTTCAGGACTTCTTTACACACGGCGAGATCGACATGCTTCAACTCGCCGCTGCTGAGTTCTTCGTACGTCGCTTTCGCCAAATAGGAGAGTGCGTCGTCGCGGGCGTGCTCCGGATCGAGGACGAGCATGGCCTTGATGAATTCGGCGCGTTGCGAGACGTCGAAAGCTTGGCGTAGAAAGGTGTAAGACCCCGGCACCCGATTCGCCAAGACCGCCTCGGCGACCACCGGCGTCGCCAAGTCGTCGAGCTTGGCCTTGCCTAGGGCCGCCGAAATTCTCAATCCCACCGCCTTGGCCATTGCTGGTCCAGATCTGGCCCGGGCAAGCTGCCACGAAAGAGTCCGCACCGGCGCGCGCGAATCAGCGACGAGCGCCGCGAAGGCCTCGGGCGCGCCGGTGTCGACGCAGGGCAAATAGAGGGCCATGGCGTGTTTCAGGGTGTCAGCCTCGAATTCCTCGCTCTTCAAGAAGTACGGCCGGAGCCGCGGCACGGACTTGGCGCAAGGGTCCGTCGCATCGGGAAGATCCAGAGCGAGGTCGGTGTCCGGGGCTTCGGCGACGGAGATCTCCGACTGAGCCTCCGGCCCCGAGTCTTCGTGAAGACTTCGGCACGAGAACGCCGAAAGGATGATGGCCAGGATACAAGACGACGTCAGCAAGCGGTTCCGAACCGCGCGCGGCTTGAAAAGGCTCATGGGTTGGGGGGATTCTCCCGCTGGACGACAACCAGCGCTAGGGCAGTATATGTAGGTACATTTTGACAGATACCCCTCTACCCAGCAAGGTTGCCGCCTGCATCCTTTCGGGACTCCGGTTGAACTTCTGCCCACTTCTTGATCACGCGCTGCAGGCGCTCGAGTGACATTGGCTTTGTGATGTAGTCGTTCATCCCGGCGGCAAGGCAGCGGTCCCGATCGCCTTTGAAGGCATTGGCGGTCATCGCCACGATCGGCGTCGCCTTGGCCTTGCCGGAGCTGCCTCGGATGGTCTTGGTCGCGTCGAAGCCATCCATGACGGGCATTTGGCAGTCCATGAAGACCAAGTCGAAGCTCGAATGCAGCATGCAGTCGACGGCCTCCCGCCCGTTGTTCGCCGTTTCGGCGTGCAGACCGAGCCGGGCCAGCATCTGCACCGCGACCATTTGGTTCATCGGGCTGTCGTCGACGACGAGCACCGACAGCTTCCGGCCATAGCGATGGACCAGCCGCTCGAACTTCGGACGCTCGGGTTTCAGGTCGACCTTGACGGGGACGTCCTCGCCCTCGTGCAAGACCTGGGTGAGCACCCGGTCGAGCTTGGACTGAAGCAACGGCTTTTCCATAGCGATGACGCCGGGCCGGTCGATCAAATCGACGAAGGCGCCCTCACCTTGTAGCGGCAAGAGCAGCAAGACGCGTAGTTTCGGCAAGTCGACGTCGGAGAGCGCTTCCACCAGATTTTCGATGGCCGCGGGATGCGGATTGGCTAGGTCAACGACCAGGAGGGCATGGCTGGATTTGGCTTGGCGATCGCCCGAAATATCCTTGAGGGCCGCTTCGACGCTCGGCGCGATGCCGGCGAAGAGTCCCTCGGCGGCGATTTGCGACCTGTAGATTTCGGCTGCCTTGGCGTTGTCGGCGACAATGAACGCCCCGAAGGGCCGCGGCGGCGAGACCGTCGACTCTGGCGCGCCGCCCGACACCCCCAAAGCCGCGGTGAACCAGAACGTGCTGCCCTTTTGCGGCACGCTGTCGCAACCGATTTCGCCGCCCATGAGCTCCGTCAGCTTCAAACTGATCGCCAAACCAAGGCCGGTGCCGCCGAAGCGGCGGGTAGTAGAGTTGTCGGCTTGGCTAAAAGGTTTGAAGAGCCGCGCCCGCTCGACGTCGGTGAGACCGATGCCGGTGTCGGAAATCTCGAAGCGAATTTTGAGGTCGGATTCCGTGGCCCTGCTGGTCTTAACCAACACCACGATTTCTCCTTC
>JAYWBY010000085.1:0-6828 GCA_043781115.1 Pseudomonadota bacterium | reverse complement strand
GGCGAGCCGGTCGAGCTCATCGAAACGAAGGACTACCACGCCCAAGAGTCGAAGAAGGCGAGCGGTTGGACGGCTATGAAGTCGGTCATCTCGTGGTCCGGCAAGACCTTCGAGGTGCAGATCCAGCCGCTCAGGATTTACTACAACGAGCGCGAATTCTTGACGAAGGAAAGCCACTCGGGCTTCAAGTCGAGGCGGGACACGCTGCGCAACCAGATCGCCGAGCAGCTTCCGCTCTTCAGCTTCTACCAGGCGTTGCTCAAGTGGCTCTTTCTCTCCGACGCCGACCCGAAGCGCACGCCGGTTTATCCTTCGGTCGACATCAGCGTCACCGACTGAATCGCCGCTACCTAAGTCAATGCGCGACGCGACCCTGCTTAAGCCGGCGGGCTTCGGTGGGGGAGAGCACGTGATTCTTGGCGAGCCGGGCCAAGGCTGCCTGGGCTTCGGCCGAGAACTCTTTGTTCGCGGCAAACCAAGTAAGGGCGGCGTGAAAGCCATTGCCGATGCGGGTTTCCTGGCAATGCAGGCAGTTGAAGCAGAGCTCCTTGGCCTCGCTGCGAGGCCAAAACTGTGAGCGTTTGCCCGTGACTATGAAGCGTAGGCCGGCCGTGACGCTGTCGAGCGTGTAAGGCTTTTTACAGGTATCGACCGTCTCCTTGTCACAGCTCTTGGCCGTGAACCCCGAACAGCCCCCGCCCTCCACCATCTTCATGAGCCGGCTGGCCACCTGCGCCTGGTCGCTGCGGTTCGTGACGACGGCGGTGAGCGTCTTGGCGGCTTGCTCGCGCACCATCGCATCGTAAACTTGGTACTCCTCGGCGCCGTTCGGGCTCGAATGATCGACTAAACCGATCATGGCGTCGGTCAGTTTCCGCCCGAGCTTCGGGTCCTTGCGGATCAAGCGCAAAGACTCCAGCGCGAATTCGTAGTCTTCCACGGTCGTGATGGTGAGCAGCCGTTTGTGCGCCAGGACTCTGTTGGCCTCGAGGTTAGCCGGTCGGGCGCCTTTGAGGCCGCATTCCTCGGTCGTGCCGTCCTTGGGCAAAGTCGCTTTGACTCGACGCAGTTCCGCGAAGACCCCAGGAAGGCCGTAAATTGCGGCCAAATCGGCGGGAGCCAGACACTGCTTGGAGTAAAGCTCTGGATTGGCGCCGGCGGCGAGCAAGACTTTGACCGCAGCGACGTCGCCGATCTGCGCCGCGTAATGCAGCGCCGAAAAACCGTAGACGTCGCGCGCATCGACGTCCGCTTTGGCTTCGAGAAAGAACTGGACGACGTTTGGACGCTTAGCCATTGTGCCGACGATCAGTCCGGTGCGGCCGTTGCCGTCGCGCTCGAAGAGGTCGGCGTGCGCCCGATAAAGCGCGACGAGGCGCTTCATGTTACCCTCGCCTGCGGCGCGCAGCAGTGGGCCTTGATCCGGTCGCGGCCCGAAGGCGAGCGCGAGCAGCGATAAAGCGATCAAAGCGAGACGCAGCTTGTTCATGGCTCGCCCGCCTTGCCGAACACCGGCAGCTTCGCGATCTTGGCGCCGATGAAAGCTTGCGGGTATGAGTACTTCAGGCCGCTGCCCCGTTCCTTGTCGCGGATGCAGGAGCGCAAGTTGTCTTGCAGGTCGGCCCAATTCGTGGCGGCGGGTAAGAGCTCGATGGCGCAGTCGTCCCAAAATGTGTAGTGGTTCTCGACGCCGCAGCCGAACGACGTGCGGTCGTCTCGGGCGGCCGTGAAGATGGCGCGGTTGGGCTTTTTCATGGCATTGCTCGTGAAAATCCCCGAAAAACAGGCAGCGATGAAAACGACCGTCGGCCGGTCGCCGCACTGGCTGGTGAGCAGCGCGTCGAGCTTCGTCGGCGACAGCGCCTTTTGATCGCGCAGGTAGAAGCCCCAAGGCGCGCCGTGCGAGGTCAAGTGCAGGACGCAGCCGTCGCCCGTTTTCAATTTCAAACTCTTCAGGGCGGTCTCGAGATTCTTCGTCGAGCTTGGCTTGACGGCACCGACTTGCAGTTTCGGGGTCATCGACAGCTCGCGGATGTCGGCGGGCAGAACGCCGCGCTCGGTCCAGATGGTCTTCAGTTTGCCGCGGGCGTTGTCGAAGGCGACGATGCTGTCGTCACCAGTCATCAGCACGCCCTTCCAGTGGATATTCGAAGCGGGGCCCGCGCCTTTGGCGGTCAAGGTCGCGCGCTTACCCGGCGAGAGCCCGAGGAGCGAACGGACCCGGCCGCATCCCTCGCTGGCGGTGGCGAGGGAGAGGACGACGACGAGCGTCGCGAATTTCGTCCGGGTGAAACGCATACTGCCTTTCGCGTTGGTGTCCCGGAGTATTTTCGGCAGCAAGTTCGCGGGCTTTAGAAAAAGCCAAAAAACTTATTTTTATATAATTAAATCAATAAGATATGAAAGGGTCAGAATTCCAGCGCGAGGCTAAACCGCCACTGCCGACCCGGCAGCGCATAGCCGGAGACGTCGCTATATGAAGTGGCGCCGTCATTGCCGCGCGGGCCGGGAGCGCTGACGGAAAGCTTACGTACGTTAGTGAAGTTCAGGACCGCCAGACCGCCGTCGAGCTTGTGGTCGCCGAAGAGGATTCGGACGTCACTCGACAGGTCATGCACCCAGTAGGCGGGCACGACGATGGCGTTGCCGAGGTCGCGGTAAACCTCTGACTGGTAGCGCGAGGTTTCGCGGAGCGTCGCCGTCCCAAACTTTTCCTCGAGGCCCGAGCTGGCGTAGCGTTCGGCGACGAAAGGGAGCGCGCGCGCGCGCGCTTCGTCGGTCACGTCGAGCGCCGACAGGCGGGTGAAGGTGACGAAGGCGTGGGTGTCGCCCCAGTTGCCGTCGACTGCGCCTTCGAGCCCGCGGATCCGCGTTTTGCCCAGGTTCTGGGCGCGTAGCGATCCAGCCAGCGCCGGCGCCAACGTGATGCGGTCCAAGGTGTCGTCTTGAAACACGGCACTGGTGAAGGCCAGCGTCCGGTCATGGTTGGCGACCGTGACGCCGAGCTCGCGATGGAAGGCGCGCTCCGCGGCAAGATCGGCGCTGCCGAGAACTTGGCCGCCGTCGCCGAACTCCTCGAGGAGGCTCGCAGCGCGCCGGCTCTGGCCGGCTTGAACGTAGGTCGAAGCCGCCCCCGAGCGCCATTCGCCGGCTAGCGATCCGCCTTGAATCTTGGCCGAACGCCGGCCGGTAGGCGGTCGAGTGATGCTGTTCGGCGACGTCGAAGCGTGGAAGTCGTCGGCGAGGTTGGCCGCCTGGGCCTTGGCCTCGACCGTAAGCGGTTGCGCCACGCGAAGGGAAGAGCCCACGGCGAGCTTGTCGGTCGCGCGGCTGACGTCGACCTGCGTCGAGCCGTCGCTGGTAATCTTTGCGCGGGTGTCGTCCTGGCCGATGCTAAGGCGCAAGGCGTTCGGAGCCGACAGAAAATCCAGGTCGGCGCCAAAACCCGCGGAGGTCGACGAGAACGCGTTGCGCTCCGCTGTGGTGAGCAGCGAGCGATTCGGGTCGGTCGTCACGCGGCGATCCGCTTGACCAGACGCCCTGAGCGTCACGCGCTGCCGGCGCCAAGCCAGACTCGCCAAGCGGGACGAGGCGGTTTGGCTCGCCTGGCTATTCAAGTTGGCGTTGGTAGTCGGCAAACCGGTGCGCGACTCCTGGCTGAGGCCCAACACTTTGAGGCTGCCCCCGGCGACCGGCCACTGCACCATCGGCAGCATCTGCGTCGACGAGCGCTGATTGTTTTCGCGCACCTTGTAGGAGTCGTCGGTTTTGTTGTAAGGCGTGCCGTTGTCCGAATAATACTCGTAGTGACCGTCCGTGACGTGACGTCGGGCGTAAAAACGCACTTCTCGGACTTCGTCTTCCTCTCGGTGGCCGATACCGGCGAGCGCCCAGGCCGATTGGCCGTAAGGTTTACCGACCGTCGTGCCGGCGCTGGAGAGCGCCTTTTTGATGGGCCGTGTCCGGTACTGGATGACGCCAATGCCGTCGAGCGTCGGTAAAAGCGGCGGCGCCAGCCCCTGATAGACCGCCAATTCACCGAAGGCGCGGAGATCCAACTCGTCGACCAGCGGCAGGCCGCTGTAGGCATCCTGGAGCAGCAAGTCGTCGACGTAGACTTCGGTCAGCCGCACGTCCTGACCGCGGATCCGCGGGATCGCGAAACCTTGCGCCGTGACGCGACCGGTTTCGGGCAGCGCGAGCGACGAGTCGGCTTCGAGCAGGGTCTTGGTGTCGAACCGCGACGCGTCTTCCGGCCGAATGACGACGCTCTTGCCTGGGCGGTCTTCGCGTTCGCCCTCGGCCCGGTGACCGATGACGTCGATCGTTTGGTCGTCATCAGTGGCGCTCTGGCCTTGCCCCGTCACGGCGAAGAAAAGCGAGGTCGCCAACAACGAAGAAAAATAGGACCGACCGCTCATTTAGGAACGAGGAGGCCACCGTACGGCAAGCCCGTCAGTGCGACTTGAGTCGGATCGGTGTGATTTTCCGGAAACGCCAAGAGCACGCCGGCGTTCGGGTCGGCCGGATTCGCGTCGCCCGTGAAAAGAGCCTTCGTGCTGTCGTCAAAGACCAACGAGCAGCAACCTGACGCACCCTTGAACTGATAGACTTCGGTGGCGGTCTTCGCGGCATAGTCGATCTTGACGACGAACTTCGGCGGCGCTTGGCCCTCACCCTTCGCCATCAGGCCGAAGTAAAAGCCGGCCGGTCCTGGGGTCACTCCGCCGTTGCCGATGTAACCTAGCGCCTTGGTGTCGAAAACGGTTTCGACGGCGTGAGTCGTCAAATCGAAGCGGACGAAGCCGGCCTGGCAAGTCGGCGCGTCGAAGAGCGTGCACTCGCCATAGATCAGCACCGCCTTCTCGCCTTCGGGGTAAAAGTCGGAGGCGTTCTTTTGGGGCAGGGCGATGCCTTGGACCTTGTCCTTGGCGGGATCCATGTCAACGGCGCTCAGCGTCGTGCCATCATCCCTCAGAACGAAGACTTGCTGGGTGCCGTCGGCGGCGAAGGCTTGGTCGAGGCCCTGATGGATGACGTAGATGTCCTGCCCGCCGTCACGAGGACGGACGAGAAAGCGTTCCGGGCGGAGCTGCGCCTTGGCGCCGGCGCCGAGATCCCAATCGGCTTTCAACTCTTGCAGGAGTACGCCGGTCTTCGGGTTGATCACGATGATCTTGCCGGCGCTGTAGAGGGCGAGGAGCATGCGTTCGGCAGAGAGCGATAAGACGTCGTGCGGATCGCCGACGGCGGCCATCGGCGTGGCGAGTTGCACGCCGGTCGGCGCCGCTGCGTTAGTCACGTCGAGGGGCCGAAAATTGAGGCTCGTGGCCGTTCGGTTAAACAGGAACAGCCGATTGTCGACGAAGCGCAGCGCCGGATCGCCGCTTTCTCCCGACGACAAAGTCACCAAGTCGCCGGTGGCGAAGTCGTTAAATAAGATGGTCGAGGCCGTATAGTTGGCGTCGACGACGGCGAACGCCAGACCCGCCGAGGTCGAGGCCGGGCTTTGGTAACCCGGCCCGGTGGCGGCGTTCTTGGCTTTGTCGCCGCAACCGCTGGCGGCGACGGCCGCGGCGATCAAAAAGGCACGGAGAACCTTCGACTCAAGTATGACGGAACAGTGCGGCGCCCCAAGTGAGGCCCGAACCGACGACGGCGACGATGACATAGTCTCCCGACCGATAACGGTCCCAGTTTTCCGAAAGCACGGTTGGAGCCCCAGTGGCGCCTTGGTTGCCCTTCGTATTGACGTTGAACAAGTGTTGGCTTTCCGAAATGCCGTTCTTTTGGCACGCGTATGTGAGCATGCGGAAGTTCGCCTGATGGCCGATGAAGTACGCCAGGTCGTCCTTGGTCAGGCCGTTGCGCTCGAGCATTTCCAGCGTGATTTGCACCGTTTTGGTGACGGCGAACTTTTGCACGGCTTGGCCGTTTTGGCTGAAGTATCCGCCATCCGGGAGCCTGACGTGCTCGTAACCCGACGGCGACGAGTGGACGACGGTGTCGACGAGTTCGAGACCTTTGGCATTGGGATTCGTGTCGAGGATCGCGGCGCTGGCGCTGTCGCCAAAGAGCACGCACGACGAGCGGTCGCTGTAGTCGAGGCGCGTCGTGTAACGTTCGGCGTTGATGATGGCGAGCGACTTCGATTGGCCGGCGGCGAGCAGCGCCTTGCCGACGTGCAAATTGACGACGAAAGTGCTGCACGCCGAGTTGACGTCGAAGGCGGCGACCTCCAGGCCGAGCGTGCCGGCGATCGAGCAAGCGTTGGCCGGGATGTCCCAATCCGGAACGGAAGTGCCGGCGATCAAGTGATCGATAACGACCTTGTCGTTGCCCTTCTCGGCGCGTTCCTTGGCCATGCGCCAAGGCTCCTTCGACATTTGGGCCATGGTCATCAAACGGCCTTGGGCGACGAGCTCGGCGCGCGTGATCTGGCCGCGGCGGAGATCGATGATGTCTTGTCTCGCCAAGACCGAGCGGCGCTCCTTGATGCCGACGCGTTCGTCGATCCATTGGGCGTCGGAGCCGATGTCCAAGGCGTCGAAAAACGGGTTGTCGAGCACCGTTTCGGGGAAGAAATGCCCCATGCCCGTCAAGACGATGCGCGGAGTGTTAGCGGGAGCGGACGTAACCAAGGCGGCCCTTTCAGGAACTTCAGGTCGTGTACATGCCGCCGTTGACGTGGAGCGTCGTGCCGGTGATGTAGGTTGCCTTGTCGGATGCGAGGAATTCGACGGCGTTGGCGACGTCTTCGGGTCGACCAAGGCGTTTCAGCGGGACGCGCGCCAAGATCGCTTGGCGGGTCTCTTCTTTCAACGCGCC
>JAYWBY010000084.1:0-17563 GCA_043781115.1 Pseudomonadota bacterium | reverse complement strand
TGCTCCGTTTCTCCCTCCCTCCGCTTCTCCGTGGTCGCCCGGCCGGCCGCCTAAAAACAGTCCTCCGCGTCCTGCCGCCCCATCACCGGCCCCTCGTTGCCCTCGACCTGCCAATCCCCGCCCTTCTGGACGAGCTGCATCCGTGCGTCGAAGCTGGTGCACGACGGATCCGCATCGCTGGCGTCCGACGAGGCGATCGTAACTTTGTACCAACCGGTGACCTCGACGTCGGCGGCATCCGCGGTTTCCGAACCGGTTAGCTCAGCGCCGCCTTTGGTCAAGCGCAGCACGTTAAATTTGAAGCTGTCGAAATCGCCGAGCGCCGTCTTTTCCTCGCCGCCCTCGCCGAGGCTCTGCGTCTTGCTCATATGCTTTTCGAGGCCTTGGTAGACGAGGCGGCGCAAGTCTTCGTCGTGGAGCGGGCCGACGGCGAGCCTGCCGCCTTCGCTTTTCGCCGCGATCGCAGTCGGTTTTTGCTCGGACGCCAAGACATCGGCGGCGTCGCCTTCGGCGGGCGTGCCACTGGTTTGGCAACCGCTGAAGATCAGAACCAAGGCAAAGGGGGCAACGGGAACGAGACAACGCATGCGGACCTCTTAACGGCGCGGAATATGTCCTTAATCATAGTCGAATTCGACTGGTGTCAAAACCTTGGACAGTGTCGAGCCGGGGATTGAGATTTTTTATTCAACAAAATCAACTAGATATAGTCGATTGGGCGCCCCGCACGAGACTTGCTTGAAGGGCCGCGGAGGAATCCGGCTTTTGCGAAAAGGCCGGCTTCGTCGCCGCCCCGTTTCCCCGTTTTCGTTCCCATCGTTCGCCTGTGCCGTTTGTCCAACCGCTGTCGCTGAGAGGAAGTTTCCATGTCTTATCCCAATGCTTACTGTGTCAAGTGTGGTGGCCACACGGACACGCTGCAAAAGCACACCGTGCTCTTGCAGAACAACGCCCGCGCGCTGAAGGGCGTATGCCCTTCTTGCGCGACCGAGGTTTACAAGATCTTGCCGAAGGGCAAGGACTTCGGCGTGAAAGTGCCGATGACCGTCGCCGAGCAGAAGAAGTACCCGGATGCGTTCTGCGTCAAATGCCAAGAGCATACGCCGACCAAGAACCAGCACACCGTGGTCTTCGAAAACATGAGCCGCGCCGTCACCGGCACCTGCGGCAAGTGCGACTCGGAAGTCTACCGGATTCTCGGCAACCAAAAGGCTGCCCTGAAAAGCGTGGCGCCCAGGGCTCCGGCGCGCCCAGCTTTCGGCCCGGCCGACGCCTTGCGCCGCGTGCCGATGAGCCGTAGAGCGGAAACCAGTCGCGTCGCCAATCAGTGGACGTTCTTGGTCGCGGGTTGCATGATCTTAGGTATCATCGCCGCGTTCTTCGCTTACTCGCTCTTTTAAGCCCTAAAAGGCAAGAGCGGGCCGGGCTCCCCAGCGGAGCCCGGCCCCTTTTTTATGCGGCGCGGGCGCGGGCGTTGACGACGCGGACGCGCCGCGGTTCAGGGCGCGGCGAAGCGATCGTCAGTTCTTGTTTGTAAGCTTGGTTGATGGTCGAAGACTCGACGCGGTAACAGATGGAAAGGCGCGCGACCTGCGGCGCCTGGACTCCGTCTAAGCCCTTTTTGAGCGACAAGGTCGCGTCGATCTTGATGCGGCCGCGCACCGTGTCGATGGTCATCGTCATCCGCGTCGCGACGTGCTCGCGCGCGGAGGCTTTGCCGGCGTGCAGTTGCTTCAATTTGAGCTTGTACTGCAGGCCTTCCGCCTTCGGCACCGCCGGGTTGCGGAGCAGCTCCTTTAGCGGCACGAGGCTCAGCGACTGGACGACGCGGCGCTCGGTGCGGAGTAGGAGCAGCATCGGCACGCCGGTGACTTCGGCGACCGCTCGGATCAGAGCCGCGGACGAGCCGGGCGCCCTGAAGAGGCTCAGGCTGTGAATGGCGACGGACATCAGTTCTTGATTTACGGTCATGGCGGGATTCCTCCAAGGCGCCACCCCGGGGATTTGAGGGTTGGCGCGAATACCGAGTCATCTGTCGGCAACCGCCCTCAAGTCTAAAGCTGGCGGCCGTCCCGCGCGGATTCTCAAGGCGAATCAATGACCTTCGATAGATCGCGCCGCCTGAATTGCCCGCCGCCCCAATTCGTCAGCCGAGGCGGCTGATGATTTGCGCGTGCCGTCGCGCGAGTTCGGCCGCCGGCTTCTTCTCCGAATAAAGGACGAGGCCGCCATCGAAGGCATATTCCGCGACCACCAGGTCCCGGTCCGTCTGGTCGCGGAAAAACCAGAAGTGAGCGCTCCGGAACTCGTCACGAAAGGTCGGCGCCGCGCCGCGCCAGAAGGCGAACTGGCTGCG
Source organism: Pseudomonadota bacterium (assembly GCA_043781115.1). GTDB lineage: Bacteria > Bdellovibrionota_B > Oligoflexia > Oligoflexales > CAIYRB01 > CAIYRB01. The sequence continues at coordinate 15,207 of JAYWBY010000084.1, read as the reverse complement.
GCCGGCGTCTCGCGTCGTCAGGCTGAGGAGCGGCGTATTGAATAGCTGAATCAGGCGGTAAAAGTGGAGATCGGGCGTGCCCAAAGCCAACTGGGTGAAACTGAAACGGAACGCCGCTCGCTCGCTTTCGGCAACGGCGACCCCGCGGAACGCCGGGTCGTCACGAAAGCTCGTAGTCGGCAGCGGCCGTTCGAGCCCGGGCGGCGGCTCCGGCAGCCATTGCCATTCGACGACGAGATGGCGGGACGCGTCACCGGAGGTCATGGGTGTAGCCTCGCCACGCAATGGCGTCGCCGCCCTGCCACTTTAGATCGACGTCCTTGCCGTTGCCGCTTTCGACCTTGCCAATCGCCGTCAGCGGCACCGCGTCGCCGAACGGCTGGTCGCGGACCAGCCGCGCCGCCTCGCCTTCTGGTGCGGTGAAACAAAGCTCGAAGTCCTCGCCGTCGGTCAACGCCCGCTCGAGCGGCGACTTATCGTTCGTTCCCGCGGCCGTCGCATCGGCGTGGATCGGGACGTCGTCACGCCGGAGTACGGCGCTTTGGCAACGGCTCTCCGTCAATAGATGACGCAGATCGGAGGCCAACCCATCGCTCAAGTCGATCATCGCCGAAATCGCGTAACGGTCGCGCAAGACTTGGGCTTCCTTGACGCGCGGTTTAAAGCTCAAATGGCGTCCTCCGAGGCTGCCGCCGAGCCGGCCGGTGACCAGGATGTGGTCGCCGGCGCGGGCGCCGCCGCGGGTGACGCTGCCGCGTCGATGCGGAGTGCCGACGATGGCGACGCTGATGACGAGCGGGCCGTCCCAGCTGTTAGTGTCGCCTCCGGCGATGGCGACGTCATGCTCGCGCGCCAAGTGCAAGATGCCGCTCATCACGTCAGCCGCGAGGCTTTGGCCGCCTTGCCTCGGCAAGGCCAAGGAGACAGTGACGGCCATCGGCGTCCCGGCCATCGCCGCTACGTCGCTCAGATTCACCGCCAACGATTTCCGGCCTGCAAGGGCGCCGCCGACTTCCTTTAACTTAAAATGCACGCCGTCCATCAGCAGGTCGGCGGCGAAGAGCAAGCCCCCGGTCGCCGTCAGCTTCAGCTCGGCCGTGTCGTCGCCCGGCGGCACGAGCAGCCGGCGGTTGGGCGGAAAGACGCCCGGTGCTAACTGCTGCCGGAGCGCAGCGATGAAATCAAATTCACCCATGGGCGAGCCTCCCGAGCCAAGGGTCCGAGGCGAAGAGCGCCGGCAAGTCGCGCGCCGCGAGGGGACTTCTGCCGGGCAAGAGGCCGGCCTGGTAAGCGGCGTCGCCCAGCACTGCCTCGGCGCTCTCGCCGCGGGCGCGCCGGGCCGCGACGGCCTCGGAAAAGACGCGTTTGCCGAGCTTCTGGCCGTCGCCCCCGGTAAGCAGCGGATGGTGGTAGAAATGCGCCGGTGCAGTCCGCCCGAGCAGGCGCCCGAGGAGGAGCTGCCGGCCGGTCGAGTGGGTGAGGTCTTGGCCGCGAATGACCAGGTTGACGCCCTGCTTCAGATCGTCGACGACGACGGCGAATTGGTAGGTGAAGTTGCCGTCGCGGTCTCGGAGCAGGAGGTCGCCGCACTGCCGCGCCGGCTCTTGCTCGAGAGGCCCGAGTCGGCCGTCGACGAAGCTCTCGTGCGTCGCCGGCGTCGCCAAACGCCAGCCGACGCCCGGTTGGTCGAAGGCGAGCCCGCGCGCACGGCAGTGGCCGTCGTAGCGGAGTTCCTCGGCGTCGTCGCCTTGCGCCTGGGCGATACGTTTCCTCGAGCAGTCGCAGGCGTACACCCCCGGCGTTGTCGTCAGACGCCGGATCTCGCCCTGATAAAATTCGGCGACGTCGCTCTGACGGAAGGGCGAAGGCCGCCGCATTGCTTCGGCGAGGTTGTCGGGAACGAGGCCGAGCCACTCCAGGTCGTCGAAGATCGCCGCCTCGAACGCCGGGCGGGAGCGCCCCTGGTCGTGGTCTTCGAGGCGCAGCAATACCTCGGCCTTGAGGGCTCGGCCGAGCCCAAACACGTAAATCGCGGAGGCCACGTGGCCCAAATGCAAATAGCCGGTCGGACTCGGCGCGAAGCGCGTCACCCAGCCATTTTTCGCGGTTTTTGAGCCTCGTTCCATGCCTCCATAAATAGCCGATACGAGCGGAAAATCCAATGGATGTCGCAACTTCGCTTGGGCATTCCGGCGCGCGTGTGCTACAAGCGGAAGGTATGGGTCAAAAGCTTCGCCTCTTTGTGTTGGTGGCATGCTGGGCTGCGGTGGCCGGGACGCTGGTCCGTTCCGGCCGGCTATACGCTTTGAATCTCGCGGTGCCCTCGGTCCTATCCGGCGTGACTGGCGCGATGATCGACCGCTTCACGGAGCCGCTCCGCGACAGGCTTCTCGCCGTGGCGGCCAAGTTTGGCGAGCAAACCTACGTGCCTTACGTCTGGGGCGGCAACGCCATGGGCGATCCCAAGAGCTGCAGCGAGTGCCGCGCCTGCATGGCCAGCAAGAAGCGCGTTCGCGTCGAGCGCCGAGCCCGCGGCTGCGCCGCATGCCGCCAATGTGGCATGGATTGCAGTCATTTTGTGACCCGAGTGTACAATGACGCCGGCATCAAAATGCCCTACGCATCGACGAACACCTTAAACCACATGAGCAAGCAGGACCTGCGCGACCGCTTCGGGCTGGTCGACATCGGCCGGCAGCTCAGCACCGCCAAACCTGGCGATTTGCTGCTCCACGATCGCCACATCACGCTCCTCCTGAAGCTGCGCTCCGACAGCTATGGCGACGTCCTACACGCTAGCCGAAGCAACAAAAAGGGTCGGATAGGCGGCGTCGAAGTAGCCGTCGACAAGAATCTGCTGCGCTTCCGCGGCCGGCTCCGCAAGATCCTGCGGCCGCTCGAGCTCGACCGCGAGGACCGGGATCTCGGGCCGTTCGTTCGGCCAGGCCAGCAGCTGGCTTTCGCGCCGCGAGGTTCGTCCTTCCCGTGAGTGCCGCCATCGGCTCGGGCGTACCGAGGATTGGGGTGTTCGACTCGGGAGTCGGCGGGCTGTCGGTGCTACAGGCCGTGCGCCAGCGCTTGCCCGGAGCCGCGTTCGCCTACTGCCTCGATAATTTGAATTTTCCCTATGGCACGAAGGACGAGGCCGTCGTCGTGGAAGTCGTACGCCAGGCGACGCGGCGCTTCATCGCGCAAGCCCGGATCGATCTTTTGGTCATCGCGTGCGGCACAGCCAGCACGGCGGTGTTGCCGGCTCTCCGGAAAGATTACACCTTGCCCGTCATCGGAGTCGTGCCGGCGATCAAGCCCGCGGCGTTGCTCACGCAGACGCGCACGATCGCGCTACTCGCGACGCCCGGCACGGTCCGCCGAGCGTATACGGACGAGCTCATCCAGTCGTTCGCCTCCGGGTGCAACGTCTTGCGCGCTGGCTCGCATCGCCTCGTCGAACTCGCCGAGCAAAAGCTCCGTGGCGGCACCGTCAGCGCCGCGGACGTCGAGCCTGAGATCCGTTCGCTCTTCGCCGATAGTCCGCAAGACACCGGCAAGCGCCTCGACGTCATTGTCCTCGGTTGCACGCACTTTCCGCTGCTGGTGCCCGAGCTGAGCCGAGCCGCGCCTTGGCCCGTGCGTTGGCTCGACTCGGGGGAGGCGATCGCGGCGCGCACGGAAAGTCTCGCGCGGGCGGGCGGCTACTCCGAGACGGAGATGCACCGGGCAAGCGGCGCGCCGTTGACGGCGTACACAACCACCGCTGATTCGGACGAAGGCGCCCTCTTGCCGAACCTCGGCCCGTTCGGGATCACCCGCCTGGAGCTCTTGCATGACTGACGGCATGGAACCAAAGACCTACTTCATGGACGAAATGACCGAAGACGTCATCGGCCCGACCAAGGAAGAAACGTTGACCATCGCCGGTAAGGCGATCCGCCTCGTCAGACCGTCGGCGCCCGAGCGCTTGCTCGATCTCGACTCGGTCGCGGCCGCCTACGACCAGGACGAATACATGCCTTACTGGGCGGCTTTCTGGCCCGTATCGCGGTACCTGTCCGAGGTCATCCTCGAAAGCCGCTGGCCCGAAGGGGCGCGCGGCATCGAGCTCGGCTGCGGCTTGGGCCTGCCGGGAGTCGCTGCCTTGCTCGCCGGAGTCGACGTCACCTTCACCGACTACGATCGTTCGGCTTTGAAATTCGCCGCCGCCAACGCCAAGCTCAACGGCTTCAAAGAACCGAAGGTCGCGGCGCTCGATTGGCGGAGTCCGCCGCCGGACCTTTATGATTTGATCATCGCCTCGGACCTCGTCTACGAGGCGCGTAACATCGAGCCGATGGTCGAACTCTTCAAGAAGACGCTGGCGCCCGGTGGCACTGCTCTTGCCGCGGACCAGAACCGGCCGCACGCCGAGGCCTTTCAGGTCTGTTTGAAGAAGCATGGATTCAAAGTCGAGGCGATGTCCTTTGCCGTCGACAAAACACGTGGCTACGATGTCTCCGGAACTGTGTACCGGATTCAGCGAAATTAGTTTCCTGCGGCCGTTCCTCTTTCCGAGATTCTTTTCTTTGACCTGTCGATTGCCTCGAGCCTCAGTAGTTGCACGAGCCTAGATGTTATTCAAAGAAGCTCTGAATCTCTGAATAACTGAACGGCCAGACCTTGCAAATATCCGCTTCTAAAGGGATACTTACACCCCCGCACCTCGATGGAGAGATCATGGCAGACACGAACAATCCGGCGATCGGCAAGCTCCCGCCCGCGACCGACGTCCAGTGCCCGATCTGCAAGAAGGGCTTCATGGCCCCGACCAACGGCAAGTACGGCCTCTATTGGACGTGCAACGCGGACGCGAAACCGAAGTGCCGCTTCAACCTGTCGACCAAGCCCACCGGGAAAATTTGCAGCTACAAGCGCGGCGCCACACAGGACGCCGTCTGCGGCGCCCTGATGGTCGAGGGAACGAAGACGATTCCCGAACGCTGCAGCGACAAGTCCTGCCCCAACCGCAACCCCCACAAGCTCTGAGCCGGCGACCTCAACGCCGGGGGTGGTCGTTCGGACCCGCTCGGTTGACGACCATGGCGCTGGCGTTCTCCGGTTCGAGCACCAGGCCGCCCTTGGTCACGTTGAAGAGATAAGTCGGCCAGTTGCTGTGGCGTTCGGCGTCGAAGACTTGGCCCTTGCCGAAGGCGGCGCTTTGGTCGTTCATCATCGCCAGCATCGCCTGGGGCATCTGCCGGCGCGGGATTTTCGGGTTCTGGGTCGCTAGACGCGCGGCTTTCCCGGCGCGATAGCCGATCAGCTGGAAGTCGACGGCGACGACGTTTTGCGGCGCGACGAAATAGGGCGAGCTCAAGGTCGGGGCGCTCACCGAAGACGGCAGTTTCCCGTAGCTGCCGATGAAGTCGGCGAAGATAGCTCCGTCGAGGAAGTCGTCGAACGGCTCGATCAAGGCCGGCGAGCGCCACTCGTGGTTGCCGATCATGGGCAAGTGGTCGACCATGTGGAACTTGAAGAGCTTGGCGAAATGGCGAACGGTGCGGAAGTCGTCGGGAATGAAGACGGCGTCGAAGTCGACGATCGGCTTTAGCACGACCATGCGCGGGTCAAACGGCACGCCTTCCTTCTCGGCTTGCTTGCGGGCCTTCTTGTAAGCGACCCGCCATTCGTCGGCGCGCTCGGCGGCTTCCGTCTTGAAGAGCTGGCGCGAGGCGCCCTGCATCGAATCGAAGTTGCCTGGCGTGTAGACGAGGTCGTAATTAACGGTGCCGCCCGAGGCGATGACGTCCTTTTTGAAGTATTCGGCGACCTTGTCGGACTTGCCGCCGGCGGGGCGCAGGATCGCGACGCGCCGATAGCTCCGTTTTTGCGCGGCGGCCGCCAGCGTGTCGGCGAGGCGCTTTTCGTCCGGATAAACTGTAAAGGCGAAGTTCGAGTGCGTCGTGACGTCGCGGTCCTTGGTGAGGAGCATCATCGGGACTTGCAAAGACTCGGACCAAGGCGCGAGCACGTCGGCTTCCGTCTTGTCGAGGCCGCCGACGACGAGCATGACGTGGTCTTTGAACACGAGCTCCGCGAGGCGGGTCTCGGCCGTCTTGGCGACGCCGGCGGAATCCTTCAATACGACTTGTTGGTCGAAGTTGATGCCGGACTCGGAGAAGGCAGTGCGCATGCCCGCCAAGACGAAATTGGCGAACGGCGCCCGCGTGCCGGAGAGCGGCAAGATCAAGCCGATCTTGCCCGAGTGGTTGTTGAGCGCGTCGGCTATGGCGTGCATGAGGCTCGAGCGTTGACTGGGCGAGGAGCAGGCTTTCGGGTCGGCTTGGGTGACTTGATCTAGGGAACTCGCCGTCGGGGTGTAGGTGTTCGGCAAGAGTAATTTGCTCAGGTTCTGATACGCCGGCGCGACTTTCTTGACGAGGTCTTGGCACGAAGCCAGGTCGGCGGGCGTGGTCCCGGCAGCGGCCTGGGCGGCATTGGCATTGCCGGGGGCGCTGGCCTTCGCACCCTTGGCTTTTTTGAGCTTCGAGGCCGGCAGCGGGTCTTCGTCCGCTACTTCGGTCATCGTCAACGACGGCTTGGCGTGACTCTTCCTTTGGCCAAGATCCTTCTTCTTCTTTTTACTCGTCGTGGCGCAGCTCGCGCCCAGCAGCGTTATGAGAAGAAGCGAGAGCACTTGTGACTTGCGCATAAAGGGTCTCGTCAATGGGCGAAGACGTCGCGGTAACCACCCGAGGAACTCTGAGAAAGCACTTCCAAGGCCGACGATTCGGCTTCTTCCGGCGGCTCGTTGCCGCGGAGAAAATACATGCGGACCCCGGCCGGCGAGCGGTTGCCGAACTTCGGGTGCACCGTCGTCGTGACGATGCCAGACGGCGCGGCGAAGGGCGCGGGACGCCGGATTTCGAAGGCCTTGGTCATGAACTTGTCCCAGATCGGCAAGGCCAGCTTGCCACCCGTGACGTCACCGTAGATTTGCGCGTGCTCGTCGGTGCCGACCCAGACGATCGTCGTCAGGTTGGGCGAGTAGCCGCAGAACCAGTTGTCGGTCGAGTCGTTCGAGGTACCGGTCTTGCCGGCGGCGACGTTGGCTAGGTGCGCGGCGGTGAAACCGGTGCCCATCTGCAGCACGGCGCGCATGCCTTGGGTCGTCAGGAAGGCGACCTGCGGCGTAATCACCTGGGTGGAGCGCTCGGCGACGGGTTTCACCTTGTAGAGGACTTTGCCCTTTTGATCGACGATCTTGGTGATCGCCGTTTGTTCGACGAGGCGGCCGCTGTTGGCGAACGTCGAGTACATTCGCGACATGTCGGTCATCGTCACTTCGGAGCTGCCGAGCATCGAGCCGAACTCTTCCTTGATGGGCGAGCGAATGCCTAGCTTCTGGGCTTGCTCGAGCACCGGCCGAAGGCCGAGCTTTTGGCCGAGTTCGACGGTCGGCGTGTTCATCGAGCGGAAGAACGCCCGAAGCAGCGTCGTCTCCGTCAAGAAGTCTTCGTCCGGTGTGTGGGGCCGGTAATTGTTGATGGTGATCGGCGACACGAAGATCACGTCACTCCATTTCCACTTGCTGGCGAGCGCCAACGAATAGATGACGGGCTTGAAGGCCGAGCCTGGCGAGCGCATGGACTGATAAGTGCGGTTGTACTTGGTGCGGTTGTAGTCCCGGCCGCCGACCATCGCCAGGATTTCTCCGGTGCGCGGATCAGTAGACAGGATCGCCGTTTCGAGGGTGGCGCGGTGGGTCTTGCCGTCCGAGGATTTCAAAGGCGCCGTGCGCTCCTGGGCTTGATCGAGGAGTTTGCCGGAGTCGGCGATGCTCTTCTCCGCCAAGCGCTGCAAGGCCGGGTCGATCGTCGTGTAGATTCTGAGACCTTGGCCATTGACGTTGACCTTCGAGTCGGCGAGCAGCTTTTGCGCCTGCTCTTTGACGAAGTCGACGAAGTAAGGCGAAATGGTGGTGTTGATCGGCTTGTATTCTTTGTATTCGAGCGGCATGGCCATCAGCTGCTTGGCTTTGGCGAAGGACAAGTAACCCGCCTTATACATGGCGCGGAGCACTTGTTCTTGGCGCCGCTTGGCGCGCTTCGGGTAGCGCGTCGGGTTGTAACGGCTCGGCGACTGGAAGAGGCCGGCGATGAGCGCGGCTTCCTGGATTTCGAGCTCGCCGACGCTTTTGCCGAAGTAACGGTAGGCCGCGGCGCCGACGCCGTAGGAGCCGTTCCCGAGGAAAAGCGAGTTGGCGTAGATCTCGAAGAGCTTTTGCTTCGGCATGCGTTTTTCCAGCTGCATGGCGAGGGCGACCTCTTGGATCTTCCGCTGCATCGTGCGTTCGTGGGGCAGCAGGAAATTGCGGACGATCTGCTGGGTCAGGGTCGAAGCCCCTTGCACGCCGTTTTGGCCTTTGAGTTTGGCGTAGGCGGCGCGAAAGATGGCTTTCGGGTCGTAGCCCGCGTGCGTCCAAAACGTCCGGTCCTCGATGGCCACGATGGCGTCGACCATGTCTTTTGGGAGTTTCTGGAACGGCACGAAGACGTGGTACGAGTTGAAGTACTCGCCGATCTTCTCGCCGTTGCGGTCGAAGACGAGCGAGTTGTCGGCGGCGTGAGCTTTCGAGATCGAATCGATTCTCGTCGTGTCGACCGTGAAGATGTTGAGTTCCTTCAGCCAGAGATAGCCGGCCATTGCCGCGCAAATTCCGAAGAGGACGGCGACCAAGGCGCCAACGCGCAGGATCTGCCATCTGAGTTTCGACTTCGCCTTCGGCGCTTTCGCGGCGCGAGTGATCGCGCTCGGCAGGCTCTCGCCGAATGGCGCGAACGAACTGGTCGCAGATTCAGGTTTGTTTTCGGTAGCCAAGGCGTCCAGCTCCCCCTGGGGCGAACAAAAAGATTCCGTCTGTCGTCCATTTCGGCTTTAAATTCCGAAGGTTGAGCCCGCGCTACTCGGCAAATGCGGCAGCCTTACGGTGGGCAAGAATTGCCTCGGCCGGAGCGGGCGGAATGCTGGGCGAGGTCGAATTGTTAGGCGACGTGGCGGAAAAAACCGCCAAGAATTTGACGCCTTGGCGGTTCAGATAAAAGGCCGCTTAAGCTCAAAGTTCAAGCGCCGATAGGCCCGGTGACCGTTGTTGGAGGACTTATCCGTGGCTCAGGGCCGCACCACAAATTCCCGGACCATGCTGCTTTTGGTCGTCGACCCCGACCCGACGCACCGCCTCCATTTGTTGGCGACTTTGGCGCAAGAGGCGCAGCCCGGCGAACTAAAACTGATCGAAGCCGACGACGTCGATTCGGCGATGGCGGCAGTGGCCACGCGCCATCCGGACCTCTTGCTGATCAGCACGTCGCAGCTTTCGGATCTAGGGCTTGAGCTGACGATGCGCGTGCGCGCCGGCGAAGGCCGCCGCCATACGGGTATCGTCTTCGTCGACCACCGCCCGAAAGACGACGGAGAGCTTAGCGTCGAATGCTTGGAAATGGGGGCCGACGACTTCCTCCGCCAAGGCGCGACTGCCGCGGAAGTCATGGCGAGGCTGCGCGCAGTGCTCCGCTTGAAAGCCATGACGGACGAGCTCAGGTCGGCCAACCATCGGCTCAGGGTCTTGAGCTTGACCGACGACTTGACGGGATTGGCCAACATGCGGCAGTTCAATCAAGTGTTCGCCGACGCCGTGCGCCGATGCCGAAAGGACCGGCTGTCGCTGGGCGTGATCATGCTCGATCTCGATCACTTCAAATCGGTGAACGACACCACCAACCACCTGATCGGCAGCCACCTTCTCAGCCAGATCGGTCAATTGATCAGGGACTGCGACGCGCTCGGCAAAACGGCGCTGGCCGCGCGCTACGGCGGCGACGAGTTCGTCATCATGTGCCCGGTCGAATCCGAAGGCGAACTGGCGCTGAAGGCCGAGAGCCTGCGCATGGCGATCGCCCGGCAGACTTTCGAGCGTGACGGCTGCCAGCTCAGGATCACCGCCAGCCTCGGCTGCGCCTTCGTGCCGAAGGGCTTCCGCGGCCGCGCCGAGGACATCGTCAAGGTGGCCGATCTCATGCTTTACGCGAGCAAGGACGCCGGCCGGAACCGCGTCTCGGCCCGCACGTTGAAGTACCCGATGGATCTTGGCGACGCAGTGCAGCGCTTCGGCCGCCTCGGCGAGGAATCGGACGATACCTGGCAGCCGGATTCGCTCAAAAGATCGTCATGACGCCTAGAAAAAATAGAAGAGCGTCAAGTAAGGATAAAAGCTCGAATCCGACCACTCGCCGCCGGTGAGGTTGGACGACGCGCCCGAACCGTGCGACTTCGTGTACGTGACGTGGCTCTGCGCCACCTCGACGCCGACGCCGACGTTGCTGGAGAGTTCGAAGGCCTTGCCGGCTTCGATGACGTAGCCGTTGCCTCCGTCGTAAGTGACCTTGCCGGCGCTGGTCTTGTATTCCTTGGTTGGTTGGACCAAGAACGCGAGGTTAACGAAAAGGCCGCTTTGATGATAGTAGCCGACCAACGGACCCCAGCCAGAAATGACCGTGTTGGCGTTCTCGAGGAAGGCGTCGTCCTGGCTGTAATTGAAGTATTTGGCGCCGAGGACGAAGCCCGAGCCCATCCCGAAAGCGCCGGTGACATTGATGATGGTGACGTCGTCGTTACTTTTCGAGCCGGCGGCGACGCCGTGGTCTTCCGTCTTCGTCAAAGCGGCGGAGACGAAGCTTTTGTCTCCGGCGGCCTGTGCGACGGACGACAGGGCGATGGCGACCGAGGCGAACGAGAAGGGGGCGAGGCGCATGGCGATCTCCTACACGACTTTGCGAAAAGTCTATGCCAAGAGGCGCCCCCGGACAACCTACTAGACTTAGTGGCAACGCCTGAAAGCCAGGCCCGCCTTGTGGTGCAGCTCGCCGTCGACCGAGTCGACGCTGAGCAGCGCTTCGGCGGCGCCGGCGAGTTTCAGCGCCACCGCGACGTCGAGATGAAGAGTCTTCGTTGCTTGGCAGCCCGACCATGGCGCGGTCACGAGGTCGGCTTCGGCGCGTTTTTGAAAGTTCTCGTCCAGTGGGCCGGCAAGCTTGCTGGCGACTACCGCATGCGGCGCGGCGGCGGCGAAGGCGAAGCCAGTCGTAAGCGTCGCTTCGTCGCCGGAGTTCAACGTCGCGAAGCCGCGTTCGTCGACGGTGAGGAGCGTCAGTTGCCAGCCTTCCGCCGACGTCAGGTCGAGTTCGACGTTGCAGGCTTTGGTCACGACGAGGCCAGCGGACGGCATCGGCGTGTCGAGCGAGAAAGCGTCAAAAAGCAGCGTGAAGGCTTTGCTGTCAGGCGACAAGTTAGCCGCGACGGTACCCGTGGGGCAAGCGTCGCCGGAGTAGCGTATCGCGCTGATGGTCAAAGGCGGCGACGGCGTAGGGGACTGGTTTGGAGATTGATGCGGCGACTGAGTCGGCGTTTGGCTCGGAGATTGGGTCGGCGTCGACGGTTCATCGGTGGCCACGGCGGAGTCTTTGCCTTTTGGCGCGTCGTAGGTAGGAGCGTAGGCGGCTTTGTCGCCGCCACTCTGCGCGACGATCACGGAGGAATCGGCGGCGGCCTGAGCTTTGTGCGCGGGCTTATTCTCCGTCGTGCGACTGAGGGGGCCGCAGGCGGTGAAGACGCTGGCGATGACGACGAGTGAAATGGAACGCTGGATCATAAGACCCTCCTGGCGCCCAATTTTGCAAAGGGGAGGCCAGAATATTAAAGCGAGATATCAGTAAGTTATAAGTCCTCGGCGTCGCTGCGGGTGTCGCCGGAAAGAAGGTCTGACCAGGAATTGTCCGGCTTTTAGGGCGTTGGTTAGTCACAGTAGCCTGGCGTGGCGCTTTCGGCCGAGGTCCGAACTCGACGGTCAGCCCCCAACTCCCGCACCCGAATAAACAACGGATCCCGCTCTGCCTGCGGCACCGGATACACGCCTTCATAGCCGGCCACCGCGATGGCCCGCGCAAGCGGCAGCGCTTCCCCATCCCAAAACCGCTTCAGCGCGTCGAGCTCGTCTTGAATCTCCGCAGCGCGGGCGCGGGCACCGACGTGGTCTAGGAGCCTTAGCGTCAACTCTTCCAATGCGCCGCGCGATTCGCCGCGGAAGAACGCCGCCCAGCTCTCGACCCAGCTCTCCGGCAAACGCCGAAAGACGTGCAGATACGTATACGGAAGGCGAACCCCTTTCTTCACCTTCGCCTTGTGGCCTACGAAGGTCAATAGCCGCATCAGCGAGAAGAACGCCTCCGCCGCGACGTCGCGCGAGCGATAGGCGCCGAAGAACGCATGATCGGCCAGAGCTTCCGGTTTCGTCGTGAAGACGAAGCTCAGCTCCCCACCGATGGTCTTCAGGCCAATGTACGGATATAGGAAACTGAACGAGCTGGCGATGTTGAGCTTCGGTTTCAACTCCTGGATCTGTCTTACTTCGAGCAAACAGGCGTCGAGGTGCGAGGTGCAGGCGAAGAAAACGAAGCGATCGGCCCCGGCGACGACGAGGCGCATGCGGCGATGCTTCCTCTTTCTCGTCGCCAAACGGTACTGAGACAAGCGGCGTTTCAGGCGCTTGGCCTTGCCGACGTAAATCACCGTTCCCGAGGCATCGAGAAAGTGATAAACGCCAGGGAGATCGGGAACCGCGTCCAGGACTTCCGGGCCGAATTTTTGATCGAAGACTTTCATTCTGAGCTTTAGGATACTACGGGAGGCGGCTTGTGCGGCACATTTGGCGGAACGTTGCGCGCCTTTTTGTGATTTTATTGCTGGCGCTAGGGCCGAATGCGGCGGCGGCCAGCGCCAATCCCTTTATTCGCAGCCCCGGCGCGACCCACGAGAACGACGTCTCGGTGACACCTATGGTCGGTGTCTCCGGAGAGTACGGCCTCGAAGGAGGCATCAAACTCGACGTGCTCCTCGCCGACGCGGCGTTCATCCCTACGCTGAACAACACCGTCTTCCTCGAAGGCTCGTTCTTCGTCGCCAAAGGCGGCGTCTTCATCGCCCCGGAGTTGCGCTGGGACTTCAATCTGCACCCGCAGTGGACGGTCTACGGCGAGGGCGGGCTCGAGGTGAACCTCAGGCCGCTCCACGGCGACCGCTTGGGTCTCGTCGCCATCGCCGGCGCCATTTGGCGGATCCCCGGCAAGAGCATCTTTATGCGAGGAGAAGTCGACGCCGGCCAAGAGGCGGCGCGCCTCGGACCAGTCATCAGCTTCTAAGCGACACCATCAGGGAATCGTATTGATCTTGATCATGTTGGTCGGCCGCATCTGGTTGATGGGGATCCCGGCCGTGATGACGATCTTCTCTCCCGACTGCACGAGGCCCAGGCCCTTCAAGAGTTGCGGTAAGTCCGCGAGCAGGACGTCGGTGTTGTAGAAAAGCGGATTCTGCATGCCGTAGACGCCCCAAACAATGACCAAGCGTTGGATCACGTCCTTGCGCGGGCTGATGCAGATGACGGGCGTCGTCGGCCGCCACTTGGCGACTTGGCGCGCGATGGAACCGGTGAGCGACAAGCAAACGATGGCTTTGGCGTTCAGCATGTCGGCGGCTTCGCAGGCGGCGCGTGCGATGGCCTCGTGCTCTTCCCAAACCTCGCGTTCGAGGAAGTTGGTCGCGTAGCGCTCGGGGCGCTTGAAAGTCCACGCTTCGACTTCGCAGATGATGGCGTGCATTTGCTTGACGCTGGCGACGGGGTACTTGCCGCTGGCGCATTCGCCCGAGAGCATGACGCAGTCGGCGCCGTCGAGCACGCCGTTGGCGACGTCGGCCATTTCAGCGAGTGTAGCCTCGGGGTTCTCGATCATCGACTCGAGCATCTGGGTGGCGATGATTACCGGACGGGCGTTGCGCGCCGCCGCTTCGATGATGCGCTTTTGAAAGCCTGGCACGCGTTCCACCGAGCCTTCGACGCCCAAGTCGCCGCGGGCGACCATGACACCGTCTGAGACCTTGCAGATCGCGTCGATCTCGTCGATCGCCGACAGCTTCTCGATCTTGGCGATAACCGGGATGTCCGAGCCCAAGGCGTGGATCATCTTCTTCACTTGCATGACGTCGTCCGGATCCTGGACGAAGGACAGCGCGACGTAGTCGACGCCGTGGCTGACGCCGAAGAGGAGGTCCCGGCTGTCCTTCTCAGTCATCGCCGGCAAGGACAGTTTGGAATCGGGAAAGTTGACGCCCTTGCGGCTCTTCAGGAACCCGCCGTCCAAAACGCGGACGATGACGTTCGAGCCTTCGATTTTCTCGATCTGCAGCGACAAAAGGCCGTCGTCCATTAGTACGCGCTGGCCGACCTTTACGTCGTTGACCAGTTCTTTGTAGTCGATCGGAATGATCTCGGGCGTCTTTTGCTCGACCCCGTAGGCAAGCGTGTAGATCGCGCCGTTCTTGATCTCCAGGCCTTCGCCTAAGATTTTGCCGACGCGGATTTTCGGACCTTGCAAATCTTGGAGGATGGCGACTTGGCGGCCGGCTTCTCGCGAGAGCCGCCGGATCAGCTCGAGGTTCGACCGATGCTGGTCGTGGGTCCCGTGCGAGAAGTTCAGCCGGGCGATGTCTAGGCCGGCCTCGATCAATTCGCGCAGCACCTTTTCGTTGGAGGAAGACGGGCCGAGCGTGCCGACGATTTTGCAGTGGCGGACCTGGCCGTGGGGCGCCGTCTGGAAGTCGCGAAGGCCGGAGACGGTGGGGTAGGCGCTCTTGTTCGGGGACGAGGAAATCTCAACCATGGCGAAGGCTCTTTGCTAGTGGAAACCGTGATAAATGGCGATGGTGCCGACGACGACGAACGCCATGGCGATAGTGGCGCGGACGGAGGCCAAGACGCGCGGTTTGAACGCTTCGCGGCCCTTCCGGACGAGCCGGATCAATAGCAGAAACCATAGGCCGTCACCAAAGGCGATGCCACCCAAAAAGAGCGCCAAGCCGGTCGAATTCACCGGAATCCCGACGTGTTTTTCGATCAGGCCGACGGCGAAGACCCAGAACATCAAGAACGCCGGGTTGGCGCCGCACATGAAGGCGCCGAGGATGAAGTCGTTGACGTGGCGGCGGCGCTTTGGCTCCGGGACTTTACCTTGGGCTTCCGCTTCGCGTTGGCGGGCGGCGTTGCGCTTCAAGAAGCTGACCGAACCGATGACGATCAAGAAGGCGCCGCCGGCGATGCTGAGCCAGCGGCCGACCGGACCGTCT
>JAYWBY010000083.1:0-2413 GCA_043781115.1 Pseudomonadota bacterium | reverse complement strand
CTGCTGCAGGGCGAATTCGACCCGGAAAACATCATCCTCGTCGGCCATTCGTTCGGAGGCTCCGCCGTGGCCATTGCCGCCGCGCGCGGAGCCCCGATCAAGGGCCTGATCCTTCTCGATCCGGCGGTCGTCAGCGAACGCCGCCTCAGCGCCGCCCTGGCGCGCATAAAGCAACCGGTGATGCTGCTCGGAGCCGACAAGGACGTCTTTCGCTCTCGGCAGCGCCGGCTGTTTTTCCGCAAAGCCCTAGGAGAGATGGCGGAGGTATCCATCCGCGGCGCGACTCACGACGACGCGCAGTTCCCTAGCATGTTCTCGCTCTCGACCTTCGGTCTCGACCCTTTCACGTCGAAGGCCAAGCAAGAACTCTTCGCCGGCGCTCTGACAGCTACCGCTTTCAGCATGGCCTCGACAGGTGGCCTCGACTTCGCCTGGACCAGCTTTCAAGAGATGGTCGACTCCGGCGAAATGAAAAACCCGCGTCGCCACGGCGCCCGCCTCGACGAGCCGGCGGGTCAGGCCGCGCCCGAGACGGGATCCAGCCGATGAGCGACCGGGCTCCGTCGTTGGTTCCCCTCCGAGGCAACGCCGCTAGCGTGCGGCGCTTTCGCCAGCTGCTTCTGTGTGCGGCCGTTTGCTACCCCGGCTGGCTCCTCGTCGTAGATTTCACTTCGCCGCACGCGGTGCAGGGCACACTATCCCGGCTGGCCATCGGCTGCTTGTGCCTCGTCGTGGCGTTGGCGACTTGGCCTAGCGCGTGGGTCAGACGCGTCATCGAGCCGTTTTGCTGCGCCGCCTGCTGCATCATAGTCAGCCACAACGCCTACTTCCTTCAAATCAACCACTTCGATTTGCAAGGAGTCGTCGGCTACGTGCTCGTGCTGTTTGGTCTTTCAATCAGCTTCGAATCCCACCGCTACTTAGTTGGCTTCATTGCCTTTACTTCCGTGGTGACGCTTGCCGCGTGTCTCGTCGCGAATCCGGAAGCCCCCGCCTTCCTGCTCGGGGTCTCGGCTCTGATACTGATGATGAGTTACGTGGCCTTTCGCGACAAACTCCAGGTACTGGAGTCGCTTAAGCACCGCAACAAAGAGCTCGAAATCGCCGAAATGTTTCTGACCAAGACGGCCGAAGTCGCCAACATCGGCGGCTGGTCGTTGACGATCCCCACCCAGGAACTTTGGTGGAGCAAGCAGACGTACCTGATCCACGAGGTGGAGCCCGGCACGCCGATCGAGCTGAAGAGCGCCATCGAATACTACTCGGTCGAGGCGCGACCCATCATCACTGCAGCCGTGGCTCGCGCCTTGGCCAACCACGAGTCCTACGACCTGGAGCTCCCGCTAATCACCGCCAAGGGCCGTCGCATCTGGGTACGGGCGATCGGCCAAGCGATCTACGAGAACGGCCGGGCAACCCGAGTCATCGGCGCATTTCAAGACATCACCCAAAAGCGCGACCAGCAGGCCCAGCTGATTCATACCTCGAAAATGGCGACGCTCGGCGAAATGTCGGGCGGCGTCGCCCATGAGATCAACAACCCGCTGACCGTCATCATGGGCTTCGCGCAACGCATCAAGATTAGTCTGGACGCCGGCCGGGTCGACGATGCCGAATGCCGCAAGGCCACCGACCGCATCATTCAGATGACCGAACGCATCGCCAAGATCGTCCGCGGACTTAGGACGTTCGCGCGGGAAGCCTCCCAAGACCCCTTCTCGCGGGTAGCGATCCACCGCGTCGTCGAGGACTCCCTTGAACTCGGGCGTGAAAGGCTTCTGAATAGCGGCGTGGACGTGCGCACGGCCGCTTTCTCGGGCGATCTCGTCGTCGACTGCCGCATGGTCGAGATCTCGCAAGTCTTGATCAACCTGGTGAACAACTCGTTCGACGCCATCCGGGACTTGCCGGTCAAGTGGATCGAAATCTCGGCGGAGGACTTGGGCGACTTCGTTCGAGTCAGCGTCACCGACAGCGGCCCGGGAATCGCGCCGGAAATCGCGGAAAAGATCCTGCAGCCCTTTTTCACGACGAAACCGGTCGGAGTCGGCACGGGCCTTGGCTTAAGCATTTCGAAAGGCATCGTCGAAAGCCACGGCGGCCAGCTCCATTACGATGCGACGGCGGGGACCACGCGTTTCGTCTTCACCCTGCCCAAAAGGCAGCGGGTCTTCGTCGCCGCTTGAGTCTTCAGCGAATGGTCTGCAGACGTTTCAAGGCGTTCGGCACCAAGACCCGATTCTGGCTCGCCAGCGTCGCGCGAGTCTCGGAGTAGGCCTCGCCAAGTAGCCACGCTTCGAGGTCCCAAATGACCGCTACCGGCGCGCGCATCGCTTGCAGCGAGGTCAACGCCATGTAGTGATTTTGATAGATTAACGTGGCCATACGACAGAGGAAGCAGGCCAAAGCCTCT
>JAYWBY010000082.1:0-6871 GCA_043781115.1 Pseudomonadota bacterium | reverse complement strand
CCGACGCCACCCGGACTCCCAATAACGACATGGGCAACATGTTGACCGAGACCGCCCAAGCCTTGGCGGGCACGTTCCACATCGCCCGGGCCGCAATCGAGAGTGAGAAGGACGCCATCGTCCATTTCACGACTTGCAGCAATCGCAACGAAAGCTGGGTCAACGACGACAGCCACGTCTCTACCTTGACCTTCATCATCAAAGGATCGGCCTCCAGCCCGTTCAAGAACCTGCCGCCCCAGATCGTGCTCCTCCCCGACAACGCGGACGGCGTGTACGCCGAAGGCCCTGGCAACGGCACGCCGACCTATTCGGGCGAAGGCGCCGACAAACTCGGGATCTCAGGCAAGGTGACCGTCGGCCAGATCGAGGCCGGCATCGTCAAGGCGGCGGGTAAAGCCGCCGGCAAGACTCCGGCTCTGACCATGGAAGAGCCGGCCGCGAAACTGCTCAAATGATCGTTAGCGGACCGGGACGAGCTCTTTGCCCTTGAACTCGAAGTTCTGCACGCGGTGGTGGCTCAGCCGCAGGGTGACGTGACCTTTGGCGACGCTGTATTTACCGGTGAAATTCAACCCGTGCGCATTGACGCAGCGGACGTCGACGCGAGCGAAAGTGCAGGTCGTTTTGCCGCGCGCAAATTTACTGCCAGCGAGATCGCCGACGGACTTGCCGCCTTTCAGTAGCGTGTATGGCTTCGAGTCGGCGGGCGGTTCACTGCCGGCAAGCTGCGACAGGTCACCGATGGAAAGATGGAGGGCGCGCCCCGCGCCGTCGTAAGTCACCGGCTCACGACGCTGGTCATTGCGACCCCAATAAGGAAACTCGAGAAAGTATTGCGTGCCGCCGGACGCCGCGCTTTTGAAGTTGCCTTGCAGCGTGATCTCGTCGGAGTCCTCGAGGATGATCGCGACGACGCCGTCGCCTCTGGCGGCGGCCGAGAACTCGAGCTTCAAGCCGCAAGGCTCCGGCGTGGACGCCGACAGCCACGAGACGCCCGCGAGCGCCCAAGCCGACGAGCAATCGATCGACGGAGAGTAAAAGACCTTGCCGGCGAGCGCCTGGCCCCCGGGCGACGTCGCGGCCTCGGGTGTCGAAGGTTCGGCGGTCTGGCAAGCGCTGAAGGCTAAACCTAGCGCTGCGACCAGAGCCGATTTGAAAATTAGCTCCATGAGTTCATTGTAGCATAGGTTTCCGCAGGCTTCGTCAATATGTCGTCAAAATCGCCGATCCTTGCACGTCCGTGTTCTTGAACACGCTCGTGAAGGTCACTCCTGCCGGCTTGTAGCGCAGAGTACCCGAGCCGTTGTGCGCCGCAAGGCCATTGCCGGTGAGATTCTGGAGCGTCGCCGATTCTACTGACACAACCGAAGTCGCCGCGTTGGTTAGCGAGGTAATTCCGTCGACGGAGTTGCGGATCGTCGTCCCGCTGATGTTGACGTCGATGTCGGTCGTGCCGTTGACCAGAATGCCGGTGCTCCAATTGTCCAAAATCACATTTTGAATCGTCGTCGTGCCGGGACCGAAGACCTGGATCGCCGACCAGGTATTGCTGCCGTTGAAGGTCAATCCCGAGATCGTCGAGTCCCCGCTGTTGATTGCCACAGGTACATTGACCGCCACTGCCGCCAAGCCCCAAGTCCCTCCGGAGATCACGGTGCCGGTCGCCGGAGAATCCTGGACGAAGAGCTGCACTACGGTGCCCGAGTTGTTCTCGAACGTCGTGGCATTGGTGCCGTCCATCACACGAATCGCCTGAAACCAGTTCGTATAGGTGTTGTTGCGAACGACCAGGGCCTCGGTCCCCGTTTTTTCCACCCTGCCGCGCGAGCCCACCGCACACGCTCCATCGAAGTTGAAATTGCCATTTTCGACCAAGCCACCATTCAAATGGACGG
Source organism: Pseudomonadota bacterium (assembly GCA_043781115.1). Taxonomy (GTDB): domain Bacteria; phylum Bdellovibrionota_B; class Oligoflexia; order Oligoflexales; family CAIYRB01; genus CAIYRB01. The sequence continues at coordinate 4,973 of JAYWBY010000082.1, read as the reverse complement.
CGAAGAGGCGAGTAAACGTCACATGATCCAGATGATTTTCCTCGGAAATTCCATCGCTGGCGTTGGCGAGCGAGACTTCTCCGTAACATCCGACGGCCGGATCAGTTTGCATCACGATTGGTTTGGCCGCCGTACCCAGAGCGGTGACTTTGTTGCGGAACGACAAGGTGTGCCCGTCGCCAATCCCGCCGTTCAGTGTAAAGGTGACGCCTGATCCGATCTCGACTTCGTCGGAAATGACGATGATCTTGTCGCCATCGACTGAATTGAAAAAGAACGGACTCTGCGCCTCGGAGAACACCAGCTTCTTGCCGTATACCCTTTCCGCGTAGCGCGTCACCGTGTCCTTGTTGATCTGATCGAAGACCACGTTCGACACGTGCCCGGCGTAATCCCGAACCTGAGCATAGACGGTGCGCGGTCCATTCGCTCCGGCTGACAGCGTCCAGTCGATGGGCGTTTTGAAGGGCAGCCAAGCATCTGCAGGCACGAACGTACCCGACTCGTTCTTGAAACTGACGTCGGCGATGCCGGTGCCCGTATCCGAGCCCGCGACGTCGATGTAGACGTTCAACGTCGCCGAGGACACCCAATCGTTCATGATGGTGATACCGCTCAGCACAGGCGCCTCGGTATCGACGTAAAATTCGTCGGAATAAGGCGAGCTCTCCAGCCCGTTCAGATCCGAGTAGGTCACGTAAAGCGACTTGGCGCCGTCGGACGTGAATTTCCACTCCGCCGTTTTAGCGACCGGCTTCCACTCTTTGTTCAGAAAGCTCGGCTCATCGCTGATCTTCATCAGCGCTGCGTCGTTGTCGTAGTTCAGCTTGATGGCAACGGTGCGCGACGTCGACACTTTGTGATCGACGCCGCCGATCTTGGCGCTGGCATCGGCGAGCGCGGTGATGCCGCCCTCAGGACCATTGGAGAGCGAGAGCGCCAGTTCACCCAAGTCGGTCGTCTCGCCTTCGGCAATGGTGACATCCGCTCGGTCGAGCACGGCGAAGCCCGTGTGCTCGGCCCGCAAACTATAGCTGCCTGGCGGCAAGCCGCTGAGTGTAAAGGCGCCGGTCTTATCAGTCTTCGCTATGAAACTCGTCCCTGGCACGAAGACGTCGCTGCCGGTCAAATCGAGGTTGTTCGGGTTGCTGTAGAAGACGACCTTGGCCTTGACGCCACCAGTTTTCTTCAGGACTTTCTGGCCGAGCTCGGTCGGCGTGCCGCTCTTGATCAATACGTCGGGAATCTTCAAGCCGAAGGCGGAGGGTCCGGCTAAGGCCGCGTCAGCGAGGTGAAGGCCCGATCCGTCGTTGGAGCTGACGAAGAGCGACACCGTGCCCGGAAGCACGTTGTTGATGGCAAATTTGCCCGACCCATCGGTCGTAGCAGAAATTTCCGGGTGACCTTCCGCGACGACCAGCGCGCCGGTCGCCGTAGCCGGATTGGCGCTCTCTTTGGGAAGGATCTCGCCCTCGATGGAGCCGAGAGCCAACAACGTTCCGGCCACCGCCGGAGGCGTCGTCGACTCGGCGGTAGTGGCCGTGGTCGTCGAAGAATCGGTCGCGGCAACCGTTGCCGCGCCTCCTCCGCTCGACGTGGAATCGGACTTGTCTTTGCCTTGGCAAGCCGTCATGGCCACGATCGTTGCTGTAATGGCGATGACGCAGGCGAACGTTTTCATGAAGCTCCAAAACTGAAATTGGACGTTGTGTTCCGGTCCCCTTTCCTCGGTAACGGAAGGTATCGCCTTAAGGAAAACGAATTATTATTTAATAAAATCAGAGTCTTGCGTCGAGGCGAGGGCGCCGCTGGCCGCCGTCGTTATGTCGGTGAAAGTCGGGGCGGCCACCAAGAGAACGGTTCCGTTCGGTTCGGGGCTGCCGTTGATGACGGAAAAAATCGACGTCCCGTTCGGCGTCGACGAAAGCGTCAGCCCCGTGCCCATCGCTGCCTTGAGTGTTTCCCTCGATGATAAGAATGACTAGTCTAGATTTGTCGATTATTTACTGTTAGATCAATTAGTTATCTACATTAATATTTTTATATATAAAAACATATTAATATAGAATTGCCTATCTACCGATAGGAGGCTATGTTGACGGCGACTCCCCGCCAAACCTTGGGACGGCCATGTTATCGACCACCCGACAAGAAGACGCCAAACGGTCCGCCGCAGACAACGGCATGCTGTCGGCCATTTGCAAAGCGGCGGCCGATCCGCTGCGGCTCGACGTCATGCGGGTCTTGAGCAACGACTCGTTCGGAGTCCAAGAGCTCGCCGCGATCTTCTCGATGGCCCAGCCTGGCATGAGCCATCACCTTAAAATCCTAGCCACGTCGGGGCTGCTCGTCACCCGCCGCCAGGGCAACTCCATTTTCTACCGCCGCGCCCTGCTAAAGGGCGACGCCGAGCTGGACGAATTTCAAACGAGCCTATTTCAAGTCATCGACTCCTTGCCGCTCGCCAAGGAATTCACCGCCAAGATCAGTCGCATTTACGCCGAGCGCGCCGAACGGTCGCGCCACTATTTCGAGAAGAACGCCGCCAAGTTCGAAGAACAGCAAGGCCTCCTTTGCGAGGTCGGCCAATACCTCCCGAACCTCACGGAAATCTTGGACCTCCTGGATCTGCCCGCTGACGCCAAGGTCATGGAAGTCGGCCCGGGCCAAGGCGTCGTCCTGAAAGAGCTGGCGGCCCGCTTCAAGAAGCTCGTCGCCCTCGACAATTCCGAAGAAATGCTGTCGCTCGCCAAAGCCAAAGTCTGGGCGAAGGACGGCATCGAGTTCGTCCACGGTTCGCTGGAATCGTTCGACGCCAAAGGCAAGCGCTTCGACGCCATCTTGCTCAACATGGTGCTCCATCACATGCCGTCGCCGGTGCAGGCGCTGCAAAAGCTGCGCGCGCTCGTCGCGCCCGGCCGCTATCTCTTGATCGCCGACCTTTGCTCCCACAACCAAGAGTGGACGAAGGACTCTTGCGGCGACGTCTGGCTCGGCTTCGACCCCCAAGACTTGAAAGATTGGGCCCTTAACGCGGGCTTTGCCGAGGACCAGAGCCTCTACTTAGGACTCAAGAACGGCTTTCAGATTCAGTTGAAGCTATTTCACGCAATTTAGGTAAATTGACGTTTCTATTTTTTGAAGGAGAGAATCGATGGCTAAGCAAGATTACAAGGTAGCAGACATCAGCCTGGCGGACTTCGGCCGCCGCGAAATCAAACTCGCCGAACGCGAAATGCCGGCCCTGATGGCGCTCCGCAAGAAGCACAGCGCCGAGAAGCCGCTGAAAGGCGCCAAGATCGTCGGCTGCATCCACATGACGATCCAGACCGCCGTGCTGATCGAAACCTTGGTCGAGCTCGGCGCCGAAGTGCGCTGGTCGTCCTGCAACATCTTCTCGACCCAAGACCACGCCGCCGCCGCCATCGCCGCCGCGGGCATCGCCGTTTACGCCTGGAAAGGCCAGACCAACGACGAAGGCATGTGGTGCATCGAGCAAACGATCCTGAAAGACGGCAAGCCTTGGGACGTCAACATGATCCTGGACGACGGCGGCGACGCCACCGAGATGGTGCACAACAAATACCCGCAGCTCCTCGCCAAGATCCACGGCATCACGGAAGAAACGACCACGGGCGTCCACCGCCTCGTCGAAATGATGGCCAAAGGCGAGCTGAAGGTCCCCGCGATCAACGTCAACGACGCCGTCACCAAGTCGAAGAACGACAATAAGTACGGCTGTCGCCACAGCTTGAACGACGCCATCAAACGCGGCACCGACATGCTGATGGCCGGCAAGAAGGCGCTCGTCGTCGGCTACGGCGACGTAGGCAAAGGCTCGGCCCAAAGCTTGCGGCAAGAAGGCATGATCGTGAAAATCTCCGAGATCGACCCGATCTGCGCCATGCAGGCCTGCATGGACGGCTACGAAGTCGTGTCCCCGTACTTGAACGGCGTCAACACCGGCAAAGAGGACGGCGTCGACAAGGCCCTGATGGGCACGCTCGACATGATCGTCACGACCACCGGCAACATCAACGTTTGCGACAAATTCATGCTCACTCACATCAAGTCGGGCGCCGTCGTTTGTAACATCGGCCACTTCGACAGCGAGATCGACACCAAGTTCTTGCGCGAGAAGTTCGAATGGCAAGAAGTGAAACCGCAAGTCCACAAGATCTTCCGCAACGGAGGCAAGGACGAGAACAACTTCATCATCTTGCTCTCCGAGGGCCGCTTGGTGAACTTGGGCAACGCCACGGGCCACCCGTCGCGCATCATGGACGGCTCCTTCGCCAACCAAGTCTTGGCGCAAATGCACCTTTATTCCCGGAAATGGGCCGACAAGAAGAAAGAGCCGATCACCGTCACCGTCTTGCCGAAGAAGCTCGACGAAGAAGTGGCGCGCAACATGGTCGAGGGCTTCGGCGGCGTCATCACCAAGCTGACCGAGACCCAAGCCAAATACATCAACGTCAAGGTCGAAGGTCCTTACAAGCTCGACGAATACAAGTACTAAGCAGTTGGTCCTTCAGCTAAGCGAAGTCGTCGGGAATTATTCCGTCGTTCGGTTTGCCCCAGGCGCGGGAATCCCCGCCTGGGTGCAAACGAGCGGCTTCTACTCCGTGACGAAGACGGCCGACGAGCTGTCCGTCGTCTGTGAGAGTCGCGTCGTCCAGCCCGGGGCCGAGAAGGTCGAGGAGGGTTGGCGGTGCTTTCGCGTCGTCGGGACGATGGACTTCGGACTTACCGGGGTCATGGCGTCGTTGACGGTGCCGCTGGCAAAAGCGGGGATCAGCATATTCGCGGTGTCGACGTTCGACACAGATTACTTGCTGGTCAAAGAGAAGAATTGGCGAGGGGCAATTGAAGCGTTGTCGGGGGCAGGGTTCGAGTTTCATTAGTGCGAGCGGCAACGTAGGGGTCAAAGAAGTAAAGAATCGCGGAAAAAGGAACGGCCGGAGCTTTTAAAA
>JAYWBY010000081.1:0-6873 GCA_043781115.1 Pseudomonadota bacterium | reverse complement strand
ACGCCGAGTCAATTCAGCAAGATGGCCGAAGCTGACACCTGCTGACGGCAGAGAGACCGCCCCCTCTGGCGAAGGGCTTTCGGTTTGCCACCCTTTGCCCTCCTGGCGTGGAACGCAACCTCTCGTCGGGCAGGGAGCTGCCGGCGACCGAGCTCAAAAGGCACGTCATGAACGCTGCATTTGGACATTTCGCCGGTCAACCTCTGGATGACGACGTGACGGTCGTGGTGATCGAACGGTGCGCAAGCGAGGCAGCCACTGCGCCGGTTGCGGCATGAGAGCCTGCATCAGCGAGGTCGTCGCAAAGTTGTTGGACTCAGGATGGTTACTCTTTGTCGTCGTGCCTTTGGGTTGTCGCCCAACGTAGTCGCGCAGGCCGCGTCCAGTCTTGACGTTGGCGACGAGCATTTATTGATCGACTTCGGCGTCCTCGCGCCAGCCAAGGTGAAGCCATGGGTCAAAGCCTGCAAGGCTCTTGGCCGCGCGCTGACCATCGGTCATGGTCCGTGGGGAGTGGGGTTTTCAAGTCGTTTTCCTGCGTGAGGGGCGTCAATGGTGAGCAGGCGGTTTTTGGCAAGCAGTCAGCCAATAATCAACGCGTCTGGCGGCTTGGCTTGGTTGGTACGGATGAGGCCGTGACCCTGGCGATTAGAGATCCTCTTGTCGATGCGCCGGCCGCACAGGTGCAGCTCGCTGCGTCACCAGATCTTGCGGACCTGCTGAGCGATCCTGAGCTGGCGCATCTGGTCAGCTTTGGTCTGCTGGATTATTTGCCGATGGCAATGCGGGTTGATGCCGAGTCGGTCAAGCCACGCGGTGATGGCAGAAGCACGATGACACGACCCTATGGGACACCTGGTTTGCTGAGCGCCAAGCCGATACCTGCCGCTCGCCGCTGCCACCCTTCGTCGAACGCGAGTTCGAGGCGTTTTTCCGGTGCGACATTCTGGCCCATGGCTTCCTGGTAATTTCGTGCGAGGTGTGCGGCGAGAAAATGCCCCTGGCGTTTTCTTGCAAAAAACGCGGCTTCTGCGCCTCGTGCTGCGCCAAACGCTCGTCCGAAACTGCGGTTCACTTGATCGAAAACGTCCTGCCCCGCGTCGCCTGCAGGCAGTGGGTCATAACCTTCCCCCACGCGCTGCGGTTCTGGATGGCCGCTAGCCGTAAGCTTACCAACATGGTGCACCGGCTCGTTGCCGCCCGGATCGTTCACTGCTATATTCATGCCGCCGAAGAGCGCGGCATCAAAGACCCGCAAGCCGGCGGCGTAACCTTCCTGCAGCGCTTCGGAAGTGCCTTAAACCTAAACGTCCACTATCACTCGATCGCAATGAACGGCGTTTTCTCCACCTCCGGCCCAGCCCCCGTATTCCATCAGCTGCGCGGCCCGACCGATGAGGAGCTTGCGGACATCGTCCAGACCGTCGCTGACGACGTCATCCAGGCGCTGCGGGAAAAGGGCTACTTGCCGGAGGATGCCACCGAAATCGACCGCTCCGCGTGGCTGGACCCAAGCTTCGCTGACTCGGGGCACCAAGGGTGTTTCCCGGTTACAAATCTATACCAGTCGGTCGCAAGTTTTAAGGAGCGGACGCTGCGAGGCCAGCGCTGCTTCCGTAGATGAACTGCTTACTTTTATTCCGATTTTTTTCTGCTGAAGGAATATTTGAGAAAGTCAATCAGGGTGGAATGAAATTTGCTTAAGACGGCGAACCAGGTATCAACTTTAGTAAAGACCCTCGGATGGCGGAGTGAAAGCATGAAAAAATACGTTTTAGGTGTCTTTGCAACCATATTTTTAGTTTCCGGCTACGCATATTCTTCGACAGTCTTTCTCCAGAGTGGGGAAAGCATTTCTCTTGGATCAACCACCGTGCAATGCGGCGGCGAACCGCAGAATCGTTGGCCAAAAACTGTGAGCTTTTTCGTCAACCCCGGAGATTGGGTTGGATGCAGCACGTTAGTTCATGCAGTTACATTCCGCGAGACCGATGATATCGCCTCGAAATGCAATGAAGCTGCACAAACGGTCAAGGCTAATCCCAATTGGAGGGGGTGGCTTCATGGAATTGACGCCGGAGAAGGATGTGTAACCTCTGCTCCAGGGACTGGTTGGGCTGGAATCCGTGAGGCGGACGTAATAGCAACATGCATTTCTTTACTTCAATAGCTTGTAGCCTTCGTTTCAAGTTAGAATTTTTTCAACTGGCCCAGAATTTGCTTTTGGGCCTACCCAAAGATTTGGTTGCTGCATTAGATGCGTATTCCGGCGAAGCCGCCCACCTATTCCGGAAAGAAAACAATTAGAGGAGATGAAGATGAAATTCATGACTATGTTGACCATAGGGTGTCTATTGAGTTGCCCTTCTTTGGTAAGAGCAGAGTCGGCAATTTCCGTTACAGTTGATGGCCGCACTTATCAATGTTCGTCCGAAATACCTAGCCAGCAAGTTACGACCGTGTGTTCCTGCGAGAACGTCAACAGCGGGGTAATTTTCCAATTGTTTTTATCTGGCATTGATTTACAAACCGGTCGGCAGCTTTGGAATCGTCCATTAGGGGTACAATTGGGATTCGCCGAATGTCAAGAAACTCTTACTAATAATCCTAGCTGTCGCTAGTTGGGCCCTGGTTCCTTTGTGGTTCCATTCAGGTTCCTTACTGGTACCACTCCGGTACCATACGTCGGGAAAATCGGAACGAACTGCCTGGCGCTTTCTGCGAGATGCTAGACGTGGGTCCAATGGCGACAATTCGGTTTGTTCGGTTGCGTGATCCGACAAAAAACGGCTTGGGCAAGCCCCGTACATTTCGATAGCACGAGAGCAGTTGTCGAAACGCCGGCATCACGCACACACGGCCGACGGGACGCGGCACAATGCGCGTTAGCCCCGTACATTTCGATAGCACGAGAACAGTTGTCGAAACGCCGGCATCACGCACACACGGCCGACGGGACGCGGCACAATGCGCGTTTCTGGGGAATTACGACCAATGTCAGGCACTTTCGACGGACCTTCGCTAGTCGTCAAAATCGCCCCGATCAATGGCGGCGACACGACCCCTGCAAGCCCCGTTAGTGACACCCGCCTCGCGCTGTAGGGCGTTCTTGCGACTCACAGGGCCGGGTCTTGGCCCGTGCTTTGGGCGCCGCTGGCTGGCCGAACGCCGAACACCGGCGCCAGAGGACTTGAAGTTGGGAGACTTCGGCGTCGCCAATGAGGCCAAGCCTTTTGGCGCGGAAAATCATGCCGCCGACGTGGATCACCGGCGGCTTGGTCCGGGCACTCTTCTGACATCGCCGGCAATAATAGATCGGTGGCAATATCCCGTGCTCTGCTCGAAAGCGTGTCGTGCTCTCAGTCAGGTCGGCTGCTAGCGCAGCAAGCTCGGCTCCCGTCATGGTATCCCGCCACCGCGAGATCAAACACGTCTCGACGTCCTTAAACCAGACCCTCGTCGCGTCGCCGGCCGCCATGCACAAGGCCCTCCACGCTAGTTTGTATAGGCGAATCAGCGTCTAGACACCACGGACATCTCTGATGTCATTCGCGGCGCGTGCCGCACCTCGGCGACGTTTGCGGTATGGGCCATGGCACTACCGCAAAGCAATACACCTATCGCCGCAAGGCGAAGGCGAAGCGGTGGGAGCTATTCTCGGTGCGTCTCTTTATCTGAGGCTGGAAGACTGTAGTCCGTGACCAGTGGTTTTTTCGAAAGCTCTATAAGATCCGCTTTCTAGATATCCTCAACCCCGAAAATTTCGACATATTTCCCGACGACTTCCTCGCTCGGGAGATTGATGAATCTCAGGGTGGTCCACTCGCGTAAGTTCTCGAAGGCCCGCTCGAAGACATACGCTCCGACGCGATCTCTCGCGTAGTCGCTCTGGTGGCTCATGAAAATGACGGCAGGATTTGACACCACGGTCGGTACGACGACCGAGCTGGCGATCTGTTCCAGAGTTTCCTTAGGGAGCTGCTCAAAAGAGTATTGATCGGAGTAGCAAGCTGCCTCACAGCCAAATCGGCGTGCCACAGTAACACCTTGGTGTCGCTGGGCCTTGGCGCCGGGCCGCAGATCAAAGGTTGTCGTCGCGTCGATTCCCGTCTCCCGCCAGGCCTGGTAGAGCGGTTCGTAAGGCGGCAGAGTTCCGCGATGAGCCGGGCTGACGGCATAGCTTCCGAGGCGGCTCGTCACGTCATGCTCCTCGGCCCAAGCCCGGTTCTTTGTCATGGATGCAAGGAGTTCAGCATAAGGGTAGTCCGGTGCCCCCTCATGCCCAAAGAGGTGATCAAACCAGCGAAAATGCACCCGATTCCGGACCAGAGCCCCGTCCCCGGCGGCGTCATCGGTGGTCGTTGGCCCAACCTGCGCTTGATACCACAGCGCATTGAAGCCAAGCGTGAACTGAAATTCGCCAGCAAATATTCTGCTCAGGCGACCTTGAACAGCCAACAACTCCGCGGCATCGTCGGCTTGCATTTTCACGGTGCGCAAATTTGAATCGTTGTTCCAGTTGGGTTGAAAGACGTCGTCGATATCGATGGCCACATAACGTTCGGCGGAACGACTGGTGGACCAGCCGCCTAGCGAGTCCGCCAACAAGAGGTCGATCGTGGCGGAGGGCAGAATGTCACAGCCGAAAACCAAGGTGCGAGGTAGGCTCGCGCTTTCCGGGCCCCCGCCAGCGCTCATGACAACAGCACGCTCGCTGCCGAGGACCCGCGCCACGACGATCGGATGCCAAAGATCTTGGGGTGCGGAGTTCAAAACGCGACAGTATCCCGGGAGCGAGCCCTCGATGCGCTTGGTTGGAACCCGCAAGAAACTCGGCTCGGCAAACGCCGCCAGAATTCTTGGCTCCGCCGCCTCAACCGATGCGGCGTCGATGACCAGCCCGCGAAAAGACCCGGCTTGAATGCCTGCATAAAGAAAGATCCAGCGACTGTTGCCGGAGGAGCAGCGCGCCGCGAATTCCTCTTGGGCGCTCGGCGGAAGCGCCTTGAATGCCGCCAAGTCGGTCATGATGACGAGCTCGTTTTGGCACGGTTCGCTGGCCAGGGTCTCCACCGATAGCTTGGCGTCGCTAAAGGGCACCGCCAACGACTTGAGCATAGTCGTCACGTGCTGAGCGTAGGGATGAGCGAGGCTGACTTCCCCACCGTAGAGGAGCACCACGCCGCCGGCGGCGTCTCCTTTGAGGCTCGACGCCAGGTCTTGCTCGGCATGAGACTGCAAGCAACCCGGCAAGCCCATCAAGATAGTAAGGAGAATGAGCGGAGACTTCTGCATGACTCAATCCTCGGCAGTGACGGAAATCTGATCGAAAGGAGTGTACGTTACTTCTTGGTGGCCACGAGTTCCGCAATCGCAACCCCCGATCGAGGCGCAACTCCAGAGGCAGTGATCGAGCACACGCCGGCACACCGTTGCCTCATCGTGTAAAGTCCATTGATACAACGATGCAATTTGCCATCTTTCCGGACTCCAGGTCAACTCTTCGACCCCTAGTGGGAGGGACGTTTAGTTGAGAACTTCGTAACGGTAGCGATAAGATGGAGGGAGACCCCAGGCTTTCCCAGCATTCCGAAGCATTTCAAACGAGGTGGTTCATGTTCGCTCGTGATACTCGCAGCGCACGTCACTCGTCAGTCACAGCTGCGGCAATAGTCACCATCGCCGTTACATCGCTTTTGACCGGCTGCCTGCGCAAGGCCGAAGATGGACAAAGCCAAGTCAAGGACGCAACCCTCACTGGATTCACCTACGAGCAAATCAAACTAACTGCCCTTTCGTCCGACGGCCAGCCGATTGCCGGCGTATCGTTGGCTTACAATCTGCAGGCCTGGCAGCTAACCGTGTGGGACGATTCCGGCGTTGTTCCGATTCCGAGTCTTCCGCACTGGAAGCATTCGACGGTTGACGGCGAGGTGATCGCCGAGACTGCAGCCGATGGCACTCTGACTAAAGAACGGGTAAAAATGACGACCAAGGCCATTGGTGGGCCGGAATCTCTACTCTTGTTCTCTAACGCGCTCGCTTCCGTGACTTGCCCTAACGGGAATGAGCAGTTTGTGGACCTTGGTCAATTCAAAGCGACAAAAAAGCAACCGGCCGACGATTCGGATACCTGTGGGTGGGATCTCAAACACGCAACAGACACCAACAAGACCCTGGCGATGACTTGCCAGTCGTCACTTACGGCTCAGGAAATCGCCCAAAAGGTTCAGGCCGCGCTTGGGCAATGCGGCTGAAGCCGTCCAGTTAGCAGTTGCTTCTGGACGAGCTCGGCTAGCAGATCCAGGCAATCTTGCCCGTGGCGCCGGTGAACTCGCGGCGGTAGATGTGGTAAGTGTAAGTAGGCTATTCGTCACTGAATACAGTGATAATTGAACACCGCCGACGGGCTGCTAGCGGAAAAGTAAACCGTAAGAGCCCCGGTCGAAGAGCTTACTGATATCCCGGTCGTCGAAGCACCGGTGCCGTTCCAAGTGGCCGTGCAGAACGGGGAGGTACCGAATGCCGCTGCGAACGTGATCACGCAGCTATTGACCGTACCCGTGCCCGTGGTAGTAGCGCCTCGGGTGTCATTGCCAGCGATGGAGGGCGAAGTGCCGCACGAACCGACGCTAGCGGTAGCGCCTGTGTTCGCCATGTGTCCGGCGACGTCCAGCTTAGCAACTGGTCCTGTCGTGCCGATGCCGACGTTGCCGCCGGATTTAATTATGAGACGTGCCTGGGCACTGGTCGCGCCGTCTGACGTGTCGAATCTGACATCCGTTGGAATATACGAGGCACCAGCAGCGCCGTTTTGGAGTCCGTAAATATATGCCCCTTGAGCGAACCCTGACCCGGTGTTGCCCATAAAGC
>JAYWBY010000080.1:0-2427 GCA_043781115.1 Pseudomonadota bacterium | reverse complement strand
TTTCCGCCTCACCAACCGCGTCCGCTTTTGCAACTACGTGCTCCATAAGGATCGCTCGGAATTTGGAAGGGACAAACGGATAAAATGGCGCCAGGTTATTGCCGGTGCCCTGGGTGCTCCAAGGACGTGGTGGCCGCCATACCAAGACTCTTATGACGGCATGCAGGAATTGAGCCTCGGCCTAGGCAAGTCGAAGCGCCAAGCACAGGTAATGGCAGCTGCTATCGACGGCACTTGGCTGCGTATTCGCGAGCGGCTCTTGCCGCCCGTACCCGACGACAACCCCTCTATCAACGGCCGCGTTTTGCTTTTTCCCGCCGGCGGCTCCGCTCAAGACTTGGATGATCCGACCATCGCTTGGATCAAGTCGCTCATATCTTGCCATGTTGTTCGCTATGCTCAGGATTCGCGAGCGGCCGACGTCCGTTATTCATCCTTGGTCGAACTTGCCGCTCTGGTGCGGACTGGAGCCAAGGTGATCACCACCGATTCGGCGGCGTCACACGTCGCACAGATGTTTGCCAAAAGGCATGTCTTGTTGTGCTCGCGCTCGCGGCCGGGCAATATCGTTTTCCCTGGGGCGGGGGCTACCCGCATTGTCGATCTCGGCGCCAAACTTGCCTGCCGTCCCTGTCGCTATATTGACATCGGAGATCCAGTACCCTGTGCCGCAGGATACGCTCGTTGCTTGGCGTTTTCCCAAAGAACCCGCGAAATGGAACTCAACATCCAAGCTGCAATAAATGAAAACTAAGGTTCCGTTGGCTGCCAAGCTCGCCATAAAATCGTCGCTCGCCGTTGCAGCTTGGGCCGGCTTTTGTCTAGCGACTTGGAAAGTGCTCCCCATGCCTGCCGTTTGGGCGACGGGGAGTTTCGTGGGTCTTTGTGGGTTTCTCGCCGCCATAATGAGCAGGCCTTGGCTGCGGTTTTCACTCACTTGCCTGCTTGCGCCTGCCTTGAGTTTCGGGATGGTGGAATACTGGCAGCAGCTACAAGTTCCGTCTCGTCTGAAGTCCACGGCGCATGCCGAAGAGTTAATAACTACGTCCGAATCGGTTACGGAGGCCTTTGACGCCGACCTCGGATTTAATTTGCCGCGCAGCCTCAAGATCCATGACGTCGCGACGGTCGCCGGACGCCCCATTTATGACTCGGTCTACTCGCTAGACAAGAATGGGTTTAGAGTGGTTCCAGGACGCAGGGAGCGCGGCGGACGGGCCTGCGTTCTCTTTTTTGGCTGCTCTTTCATGTTTGGCAAGGGACTCAATGACGACCAAACGCTGGCCGCATATACGAGCAACCTTCTTGGCCCGGAATATCAAGTTACCAATCTGGGAATTAACGGCGCCGGACCGCACCAGTCCTTAGCCATTTTGGAGAGCGGACTGGTGGAGAGGATCACGGACTGCGCCGACAAACCAGTGTTCGTCGTCATGGGGGGAATCAGCGATCATGTCCTTCGTGCGGCCGGCAAGCGCGTCTACAATCTTTTCGGCCCCCGGTATGAGCTTGACCAAGGGAAGTTGGAGCGCCGCGGTAACTTTTGGTCGCCTTTTTCAAAGTTCCGCCAGGGTCGAGGCCTGCTCTTGTCGCTCATCGGTCGCTCCCAATTGGTCGCCAGATTAGTCGGCCGCGAGTCCAAAGCCGATCGAGATCGCTACGACGCTCTTCTTGTGGAGTTCTTTGCTGAAGCAAAGCGCCGCTTTGCCGGCAGCAAGAGCGCTCTGCTCTTTTGGGATCCGACCCCCGACCTTGCCGAACGCTTGGCTAGCCTAAGTATTCCTTACGTCGGCGTCCCGGATATCCTGCCGCCAGGAAAGGACGAATACCAAATCCGTGAAGACGGGCATCCCAATGCCAGGGCCAACGCAGCTCTAGCCCAGTATGTGGCGAAGTCGATCGTGGGCCAAGGCGGGGTCAGCGCCGAATTATCTCCTCTGTCAAGGGAGTCCGCGCTTTCGAAGGCTGCATACCGCGACCTGCCCCGACGTATCCGTGACGTCCCTCGCCGAAGACAAGACAAACTCAGGGAATGACGCTGCCAGTTCGCTACAAGGGCAGTTCAACTGGACTTGTGACGCTGGCGACACGGACACCCTCTACCGTGCCATCGACTATCTTCGTGCCATAAATGACTTTACATTTAGGTGCATTCAAGATGCGTACCTAGTCCTGAGGCGCGCTAAAACGGCCGTCCGCAGCCTTGGCGCTCGTTACTTTCGCGCCGCGATGCAAGAGGTCAGGGCGGGGGCTGCCGAGAAAGCGCTCGTGGACCGCCAACGCGTTGATGGCCCCGTTTCTTGGAATGCGCCTTTGAATTGCCGACGCTCCGCCGCTGAGCTGAACATGCCGGGACATGTCAAAGAGCCGATAGCCAGCCGAATCGAGGACGCTCAGCAACCGGGCCAGGGATTCCCCATGGCGCTC
>JAYWBY010000079.1:0-6894 GCA_043781115.1 Pseudomonadota bacterium | reverse complement strand
TCTCTGAAAAGTGGAACGGCTGGTCTCTATTGATCAGCCGATGTGCGTCTTGCCGCCCATGTAGGATTGCAGCGCCTTCGGTATCGCGATCCGGCCATTGGCGTCCTGGCAGCACTCGATCAAAGCGATCAATACTCGTGGTGTCGCCACCGCCGTGTTGTTTAGCGTGTGGCAAACCCGGTTCTCACCTGTCGTGCCCTTGTAACGAAGTTGCAATCGCCGAGCCTGAAACTCGTGAAACGTCGAGCAGCTGTGCGTTTCGCTGTAAGCATTCCTGGACGGCATCCACGTCTCGATGTCGTGCTTCCGGACTTGTCCTTGGCCGAGGTCGCCGGTGCAGACGTAAACGACGCGGTAGGGGAGCTCCAATGCCTGCAAAACTGCCTCGGCGTTGCCCAGCAACTCGTCATGGTACTTCGCCGACTGGGCCTCGTCGGCCGGGCCGATGATGACCTGCTCGATCTTTTGGAATTGGTGCACGCGGTAGAGGCCCGACGTGTCCTTGCCGTAGGTGCCGGCTTCGCGCCGAAAGCACGAGCTCCACGCCATGTAGCGCAGCGGCAACTCGGCCTCTTTCAAAATCTCTTTCGAATGGAAGCTCGTCAGCGACACCTCGGCCGTGCCGACCAAGGCCAGCTTGTCCGCCTCGACGTAGTAAGCCTGCTCGCGGCCCGTCGGGAAGTAGCCAGTCCCAATCATCGCGTCTTCGGTGACCAACACCGGCACGGACAGGGGAGTAAAGCCCCGCTCTATGAGTAAATCATAAGTGAAGCGCAGGACCGCCTGCTCAAGCCGCGCCCCGTCGCCCTTCAACACATAGGAGCGGCTGCCAGCGAGCTTGACGCCGCGGGCGATGTCGATCATCCCGTGCTGCTCGCCGAGGGTGACGTGGTCCTTTGGCTTGAAACCGAACTCCGGCACCTTGCCCCAGCGCTTGGTCTCGACGTTCTCGCTGTCGTCGCGGCCGATCGGCACGTCAGCCCGCGCCGGCTGCGGCACATAAAGCATCAGGTTGTCGAAGTCCGCCTTCTTTTGCGTCAGCTCGGCCTCGATACCATCCATCTTGGTCTTGATCGCTTGGACTTTGGCCTTCAGGGCTTCACGCTCTTCTGGGGGCGTCTTGCCGATGGTCTTCGACAGGTTGTTCCGGTCCGCCTGGAGGGCCTCCCACTCGGTCTGCATGGGACGAATCTCGCGGTCGAGCGTCAACAGGCGGTCGAGGTCGAACTTGATCCGTTTGGTTTCCGCCCCGCGGCGAATGGCGTCGGCGTTGTCCCGGATGAATTTAATGTCGAGCATGAGGGTCCATTTTCGGCAATGCACTAAGTTGATTTAGCGGTATCATAATTGCGAACTTGCGTGAATGCAAAAGCTGGCCGGAGCGGGGCGGATCCTATGAAATTCGTGCGACCTTCTTTACTCGTTCTCTGCGGCTCGCTGGCCTTCGCTGGCAGCGCTATCGCTGAGGAACCCGTCCATCGTAACGGCAATGCGAGCAGCAGCGACTCGTCGCCGTTCGACTCCGACAAGGGCAAGACCCGCATGCTCAGCGACATCTGGGTGCCGGTCGTGTCCTTCGTTTTGCCAGGCTTCGGCCAATATTTCGAAGGTCAAACCGAGGCCGGCTTGGCTTACTCGGGCGTAGCGGTCGCGGGCTACGCCTATGCGATCAACATCAGCACGGCGAACAACCTCGCCGAGAAGCAAAAGAAGGACAAGGAAGAGCGCGAGAAAAACGGCGAAAAAGAGCCGGAAAGCGGCTTCAACCAAAAGGACCCGGCGCTAAGAAAGTCGGCGCTCGGCGAGCAGGTCGCGCAGTGGTCCGGTGGAATGAGCGCCTATCACGCCTTCCGCACGGCAGTGCGGTCCCGCAAAGACCATGGCGAATACGAGTTCCTGGGTCACGAAGAGACGCTCTTCGAGCTCATGTCGGCGCCTTTTCACTTCGGTTATCTGACGCGCCCGACGACCTTTATTCCCCTGTCGATCGGCGTCGCCATCGCCGCCCTGCAGATGCGCAGCGCCGTGCCGGACAACGTCGTCCGCGACACCTTCACGTCGTCCGACGCCTTCTTCGCCGGGGCTTTCTCTTACAACGCCGGCACGCACGAGGAGGCGATGTTCCGCGGCTGGATCATGCCCGTCATGCGCGACTCGTGGGGCAGCGACTTTTGGAGCAACGCTGCCCAGTCGGTGATCTTCGCCGCCGCACACTTGAACCAGGTGCAGGTGCCGTTGGCCCAGCTACTTCTTGGATATCACTTGGGATACGTGACACAGAAGAACGGCTGGATGCTCGGAGAAAACATCTTCATCCACGCCTGGTGGGATGTTCTGGCGTTCGGCACGCTTTATCACTATAAGCAGACCGAGCCGGACGCCAAGAAAGCCTCCTCCATTGTGCCCGTGCTTTGGCTGCCGCCGCTCCAATACAACTTCTGACGATAGCGCCCATCATGCTCCAGAATCTAGAACCTCGGCCCGCCGCCAGCTCCGGGCCCTTTGCCCGTTTGGGCCTAGGGGTGAATCCGGTGATCTTGGCGCCCTTGGCCGGCGTCTCGGACCATCCGTTCCGGCGCGTGTGCGCCCGCGTCGGCGCCGAGCTGACATACGTCGAAATGCTGTCGGCGACGGCCTTACTTTTCGAAAGCCGCCGCACTTACGAGATGATGCGGCGTCACCCGTCGGAAGCCCTCCTCGGCGTGCAGCTCACCGGCCAGAACGCCGATGAGACCGCGCGGGCGATCGAAATCCTCGACCGCCAGCCCTTCGAAACCATCGACATCAACATGGGTTGCCCCGTCGCCAAGGTCGTCAAGAGTGGCTGTGGCAGCGCCATTTTGAAGGATCCGGCGCGAGTCTACGAGACCGTGCGGTTGGCGACCCAAGCGACCGGCAAGCCGCTTTCCGTCAAGATTCGCCTCGGTTGGGACAAGAACACCGTAACCGCCCTGGAAGTCGCCGACGCCGCCGAGCGGGGAGGGGCCTCTTGGCTAACAATTCACGGACGCTTGAGATCGGACGACTACAGCGCTCCCGTGGACTTGGAAGGCATCGCCAAGATCAAAAAGGCATTGAAGATTCCCGTGATCGGCAACGGCAACATCTTCTCGAAGGACGATGCGGATTTCATGCGGGCGTCGACGGGCGTCGACGGCGTGATGGTCAGCCGCGGTGCGCTCGGCAATCCTTGGGTCTTCCGCGATATTCGAACCGGCGACGCACGGGTGAGCCTCGCTGAGTGGCGCCAAGCGGTGCTGGATCACTTGGCCTGGCAAAGCGAAGAGTACGGCGAGAACGGCGTCAGCGCCGCCGTTTGCATGAGAAAACACCTGCTCTGGTACGTAAAAGGCTGGCCCGGGGCCAAGCGCTTGCGCGAGCAGCTGTCTCAGACTGAGTCTTTGAATAAGGCGGGCGAGCAAATCGCCGCTTTCGCCGATCAACTGGCCGAAGCCGGTCACCTCGAAAGGCTAGCAGTTACGCAAGATTCGCAAGCCTCGCGGTTCAATTTCGACCCCAAGTTCGACATGGATCGCCGCCTCGACCGGGGCGTAGGCGACGACCGCATGTCCTTAGATTCTCAGGTAAATGAGAGTTTGTAAGAAACTGCTACTAAAGCGTCGTCGCGCGCTTTAACAGCACGCCTTACAACGTGTCGAAATGACGCGCCTTTCTTTACTATCTTTTAAATACCTTGACGAAAAGTTGGGATTTCTATAAAAACCGCGTTGTCCCATATGCGGGTATGTGGACACCAAGGCAACGTAAATCTAGGCAACAGGCAATTTGAGGGAGGGACCCATGAAATTCTCTAAGGCTATTTTTGTGCTTGTTAGCGGTCTGTCGTTAGCCGGTGTCGCGGCCGCGGAAGACCAACCTGCAGCGGTTACCGCTGAAAAGGCTGCTCCGATCAAGAGCATCCTCCCAGGCGCATACGGTAACGTCGAAGTCCGTCATTCGACGCTTCGCCTCGTTGATACCGACGGCAAGAAGGTCAACGACATTCCTGCCTTGTCGGTCCGTCCGACGTTGGGCACGACGCTGTTTGACGACAAGGTCGACACGGCCTTCACCTGGGTGTTCAAGAAAGCTCCGGACACCAACAAAATCACCAAGTCTTACCTGGTGAATATAACGCAATGGAAAGTGCTCGACGGCGCAATCGGCAACATTGGTCCCTATTCCGAAGTCTACCAAGCCAACGGCGCGAGCTTCAATGACGCGCTTATCGGTCTCTCCGGTGAGCTCAACAAGGACTTTGCCCTTCCGGGAGCCACGATTGCCTTGAACGGCTACTGGAATCCGGTTGCCGAGTACATGGACGGCCACACCAACGGCGGCAAAGACAACCAAGTCGCAACGCGCAACGAAACCAGTCAAGAGAAGCTGTTCCTGACCGGTTCGACTGACGACGCGGACGCTAACAAGGTCCAGCAGCGCGATCCGAACCTGCTCAACCAGTACGGTGCCAGCGCCAAGTACAAGCCGGAAGCCGTCAAAGGACTGTCTCTTGGCCTCGGTTCGGACATCATCAACAAGTTCCATCCTAAGTACACGACCAAAGAAACCGCCAGCGGCGAACCGCGCACTGAGCAAGATGGTTACGCCACGAGCGGTCTGTCGATCACGAAGATCATGGTTGGCTATAAGCTAAGTGACAAAGTTTCACTTACCGGCCAATTCCGTCAGTACACCGGCGGCACCTACGCTAAAGCGATTGACTCGAGTCACCCTGATGCATCCGGCTTTCTCGGCGGCAGAGATGCACGCTTCGAGACTCGTCTGCAGATGGTCGCGACCCTCTTCTAAGAAGAACGGTTTCAAGTAAAAGACGAAAGGGCAGCCTCACAAGGGCTGCCCTTTTTCATGCCAACTGCCCGAGATCGACGCGGCGCCCGAGCGAAGTAAAGTAGACCTCGGCCTCGACCCTGACGCCGGGCCGCATGGCCTTTACGGCCCTGGCGTAAGCTCTCATCTGCTCGTGATAGCCCCTGGCTTCGGCGAACTGGCGAAGCTCCTCGTCGGCGACGGCTGCGAGCTCGGACGCGTCACCTTCGAAGACCGTGGTCTTGTAGTCCACAAGGCGCAACGACCCGTCGGCGCGCTCGACCATGAGATCGATGGTTCCGTGGACCAACGTCGACCCGTCCAAATGGATGATCGGAAGTTCCGCGTCGAGCCGCACGGCCTCGGCAAACAAGGCTTGGCGTACGGGATCCGCCGACAGCCGGTCCAGCTCGTCGACCGCGGACGAAAGCGTGGCCTGGGCCTCGGCGCTCTCGTCGCGCGTCAAGGTTCGCCAGGTCGCGTCAGCATCGAAGTAGTGGCCTTTGGCCAAAGCCTCGAGGCCAGCATGGAGGAGCACGCCACGGGCTTGGGCCAGTTCGCGACGACCGACGACGCGTGGTTTCGGCCGGCTCGCGAGCGCTCCAGCGCGCACCTCGTGATCGCGAGAAGGCGCCTTGACCTTTAGCTCCCGCGGCAGGTCCTTGCGGTCCGTTAAGGGGCGATCAATCGACCCGCGATCGCCTTGCGGCACGGGGCGGTCGACTTTGGTGGCGCCAGCACGCGCCACCCCGAGGCCCGCGGCCCAACCATTCAGAGTTTGACCTTGTATGACTAGGGATACCAGCTCCCGGCCGGCCCCTCCTCGCTCCATCGCGGCCGCCAGGCTCTGGTAGGGAGCTGTTGTGCCCAGGCCCAGATGTCCCTGGCTTTCGTGGCCCGAGATCATCAGATACTGGCGGCTCCGCGTCAGGCCGACGTACAAAAGACGCTGGCACTCGTCGGCGACGCTTGCCTCGGCGGTCGCCGTCATTTGGGTGAAGGCAGGATCGCGCGTGGGCCAGCCGTCGCGCGTCCCGGTGAAGTAGATTCCGGGAGATGAGGTCGCCGCGTCCGCTTGCATCCAGTAGGAGTCGAGCTTTCCCCAAGGTCTACCCGTGTCCACGAGGGCGACCCAAGGGAATTCGAGACCCTTCGCCTTGTGGATCGTCATGAGGGTCACCGCCGACGTCTCGGCCGACGCGTTGCCCACATCGTCCTCCTTGGCCATCTCGGCTAAACGCTCGGTGACGGAAATAAGCGTCGAGGTGCCTCGCTGTTCTAAGCCCATGACGATTTCGACCAGGCGCACGAGGTTGCGTTGCGCGAGCTCCGCGTCCGCCTCGGCGTAGAACTCCGGGCGCGCGTACGCGTCGAATGCGCCGAGGCGGGCGAGGCCTTGGCTCAAGATTTCATGAGGCAAGAGACGATCGGCGCGGGCGCTCAGCCAAGACAAGGTCGCCGCTAGGCCTTCGTCCTTGTGCTTCAAGGCCGAAAGAAGCGCCGCCCCGCGCAGGTCCCGCCCGCGCGTTGCCGAGAGCAGGTCGATGAGGTCGGCATCCGGCGCTTGGCCAAGCGGACTTCTAATGACCTGGGCAAAGGAAGGCACGTCGTGCGGCAGAGCCAAAAACTTCAGCAAGGCGCAGGCGTCGGCAATCTCCGCGCGGGCGAAGAATCCCCGTTCTTCCTCACGTTGGCAGGCAATGCCCGCTTGGCGTAAAGCGCGCTCAAATAGCGCCGCCTTGGTCGTCGACCGGTAAAGCAGGGCGACATCCGCGGGTCGCAGCGCGCGAAAGCCTCCCGTTGCCTTGTCATACACTGGCGTCGGCAGCTTCCCCGACAGCGCTCGCTGCAGCGTCGCCGCGACGAGTTGGGCTTCCCGCCAATCGGCCGCATCTTCTTCTTTTTCGTCGTCGACCAAGAGCGGCGTTACGAGCACTCGGCCAACGTCCGGGACGAACGGTTGGCCTACCACTCTGGCGGCGGTTCGGTGCTCGACGAAGTTGGCCAGCGTCGCGCCGTCGCCAAACGTCGCGTTCACCAGATCGAGAACCACCTGCGCGGTGCGGT
>JAYWBY010000078.1:0-6898 GCA_043781115.1 Pseudomonadota bacterium | reverse complement strand
TGGGACGCGGTGGAGCTGCGGTCCGCAATGATCGAGCGTCGAATGAATGAGATGAAGCGCAAAAGCGAGTCCCTCTATTTTGGCCGTCACAGGATCCTTTGACATTCACCAACCGCCTCAATCCGAGGCAGAAAGGCAAGACATGAAACGCACTTTGACAGCGATCTTCGCCATGAGTCTTGGCGTCATGGTCACCTCATGCGGCGACGACTCGCGGACGGTTAGCAAGCCGCTCGACGATTCGGTCATCGTCGATCAATCAATTTGTAGCATCGTCGGTCTGCCCGACGGGTGGGTCGTGGTCGCGCATAGCACCACGGGTCAATGCCCAGGCCACGGCGGCTCCGCCGACTTCTGGAATACCTATGTCATTCGCCGGGCGGGGACTACCGAGACCGTCTGCCGAGAGTCACCGATTCCCAACGGCTACATGCGAGTCGCTCCACGACGCGCGATCGACTGCGTCATTCCCCTCTTTACCTCGGCCGATTACACCAACGCCTTTGAAATCAGAAGGCTCTAGCATCAAACGATCAAGATTGGGGGGTCTCATGGGTGACATCGATTTAGAAAAACTCAAATGGGCGATCTACGGCCTGATGGGCGCCGTCTCCATCGACGAGATCATGGGCAACAAGGAGCTGGTCGCGTCATTCATCCGGCTGGAGCGAATTCTTGCGGCTTTGCAATGAGCATGACGACTTTGGCGCGGGAAACACCAAGAGGAGGGAGTCATGATTGTCAATGTTGGTGGAGAGATCCGGCATTTGGTCGGAACGATAAGCGTCGACGAGCTGCGCCGCAATAGGATTTTCCGCGCCAAGCTCGGGCGACTTCTGCGCATCCTCTACGGTCCTTTCGTCGATGAATGGATGCTACTCGGACAACCTATTAGGGGGAAACAATGAACTTCACTGCCAGTAAACCCGCAAGGGAGATTACGCTGCCAGAAGCTCTACTGATGCTCGGAGGTGTCGTTGCCCTGTTTGTGGGGTTCAAAGTCGGAATTAGCGGCATGGACTCGCTCTCGGCATGGCTCGAAGTAAACGACGGGCCACTCGTCTGGAATGCCGGTGCCGCTTTGATAAACTGCACGGCAGTGGTCATTTTGCTTTGGCCGCTGCTTGGACCGCCAAAGCAGGGCAGTCACCTGCGAGCAATGACCAAAACACGGGCGGAGCCTAAACCGATTGCGCTCAAACGGACGGCTGTCGCGGGGGCTATTGCCCTTATCGCAGCGTTCGTCGAGACCGCGGCTGGCGTCGGCAGCCCCATTTGGGTGACGGACCTCCCGTTTGCCATCGAAATGGCGAATTTCCACTTAGTGTTGTCGCTCAACTTCGGTGCCGCCGTCTATTTCGGGTGCTACTGGCTTCTCAAACCACGATGGTCGTTTTCAAGGTGGATGCGGCGGAACAAAGGCGGACTCCCGGCGCTGTCGCCCCTAGAAAACGGGATTGTCCTCGGCTCGGACGAGTCGGACCCTATCAATCCCATTTGGGTGCCCATGACGCAGAAGGCACTCAATGGCAACATCCTGATCACCGGCGGCATCGGCAGCGGCAAAACCCAGGGAGCAATCCTCCCCTACCTTGACCAGATTCTCGGCAACTTCAAACCACGCCCGTCCGTTCTCGCGATCGATCCGAAGCGGATGTTCATCAAGAAGGCGCTGCAGATCGTCGAAAGCCGAGGGCTCAAGGACCATTGCCTGCACGTGCGCTTTGGCGGGTCGGTTCGCTATAATCCAATCTATCACCCGGAGCTGCTTAAGGGCTCCCGCTCCGTGGAAATCGCCCAAATGCTCAGGGCCGCCGCGGTTAACTCGATGGGGAGATCCAGCAACGATTTCTGGGACACGTCGTCCTTCAACCTCATCCGGAACTGCCTCATCTACTGCGCCGCGGTTCTCGGCTACTACACGCTGAACGACCTCTATAACGTGCTGGTCAAGGCCGCGAAGGGTAATTTGGCGGAGGACCTAAAACGCGTCACCAGCGAGCGTACTTTCTGTCCCGAGGAAAGCTTCAATATCCGCCAGGCCATGACCTACTTCGACGCCGAGTTCGCGCAGTTTGAGGACCGGCTGCGTACCGGCATCCTCGCCTCGGCCAGCGCATTTTTGAATCAGTTCCAAGACTATCAAGCGGCCAAGATCTTCTCGCCGCCAGAGAGCGAGATCACACTGAAGTCGATGGACGAGGCTGTCGAC
The DNA here is from genome assembly GCA_043781115.1 of Pseudomonadota bacterium. Taxonomy (GTDB): domain Bacteria; phylum Bdellovibrionota_B; class Oligoflexia; order Oligoflexales; family CAIYRB01; genus CAIYRB01. Next base: position 4,686 of record JAYWBY010000078.1, on the reverse strand, counting down.
GACGGCAAGATCATCCTCTTCGACATTGAAAACCCGGCGCTGGCCAAAGCACTCGGCACCGTGCTGAAGCTCCAATTTCAACAGTCGGTCCTCAGTCGTCTCGGCAGCGACAAACGAAGCAGCGACCGCTCCGGCATCCTGATGATCGACGAGTATCAGGACGTCGTGACGAGTGGCCACGGCATGGCGCTGGGGGACGACCGCTTCCTGGCGAAGGGCCGTGAGGCCAATGCCATTACGATCGTGGCAACGCAGAGCCTGACCTCGCTCGAAAACTCACTGAGGAGCAGCCACGCCGCGCAGGAACTCTTCCAGAACTTCCGCACCCGGATCGCCGCCGCGACCAGCGACCTCACGACGATCCGCGCCTTCCAGGAGATCGCCGGTCGTGTCGAGCGCGAGAAGGTCAGCCACAGCATCTCCGAGACCTCGCAGGATGCACGGGCCAACCCCTTTGGCGGAGGCTATGAGGCAGCCCGAGCCACGAATATCAACGAGGGAGTCACGACGACCAGCCAGAAAGAATATCTGATTGCGCCCGAGGACTTCGCCAGTCTCAGAGTCTTTGAATCATTCGCGCAGGTCTACGACGGGGAGAAGGTGCAGTTTCGGAGTCTTTGCCTTAAACCCCACTTTTTGAAGGTAAAAGAACACCTGCAAGAGACGATACTCGCGGCGATGAAACAGGGTGCTGCCGTGGCGGTGGTCCTTGCGCTAAGCGGCATCGGTAGTGACGGGGCCTTGGCCATTAGTATGCCGAACCTTTGCAGCGTAGCTCAGACGCCGGCATTCGATGCCTGTGCCGAGGTCGAGGTCAGCGGCTGCACGTGCCCGGGCATTCCCCCGCGCCCGTGTGCGCAGATCTCCTATTATCGGCCGGAGACATTCGTCGAGGTCATGCCTAATGCCGGCGAGACGTTCTTCGCCGCCCTGCCGGTGGCAGCTCAGCAGCTCTCTGGCGTTGCCGTGCAGGCGGCTGTACCCTTCGGCAACGAATCCGAGATCGATAGTCACGCCTTCCAGTCGCACGTGCTTGACGTGCCGCTGGCGTCGCTGGTCGGAAACTTTCTTCCCTGCGGTGGCCGAGTCCCGGAACGGACCTGCTTTGATGCCATGAGCGAACACCTCGGCCCCGCCTGGGTGGACGGGACGCCGGACCTGGCCCAGCCTAGTTTTCTGGGTTGGGCGGCTTCACCCAAGGCGTGCGTCGTGGCCGGCGCGGCCCAGTCCGTCACCGGCGGAATGGCAGATCCCGGCTACTCGCCCGGGAGCGCCGGATGCAGCGCTCGGATGGAAGGGGTGGGTAAGTTTCCACCATCGACTCATGCGGCCTGTACCGGCTGGGGATTTTTCTTCCCAAGGACCGGGGTCTACGACGGACCAAGTCAAACGGTCGCCGCCCTCATGGTCGCCTCTCGGATCAAGAGCCTCGGGAGCGAGGTCTTCCAAACGGTCGCCCGCTCGCCCGACGAAAAATGGCAGATGATTTTACCCGGGCCGTCTGCCTGCTTTCGAGAGGGTCAAAATGCCGCCTTCCTCGAAACGGCCGCTCAGGCGACCGAGGTCGGACGCCTTGGCCCCGGACCACCGAAGGGATTTCTCTTCACGATTTGGCGCCGGGTGTCATGCTGCCGGGACTTTCCGGAAGCAGCCGCTCTACGCGGCGAGCTTGCAGCCCTCAAGGCGAGCTGCGGGAGGGGCTGATGGAGCTGACAGCAGAAGGACTCGCCCAGGAGGGCAAGATTGCCGGAAGCGAAGACGGTGCTAAGGCATACGCTGCGCTCTTCATGGATGCCTTGGAAGCGGCCAAGGCAGTCGGGGCAAGCGACCTCCATATCGAACCGACGCGGGACGGTGTTCGCCTTAGGATGCGCGTCTTCGGCGACATGCAGCCGGCGTGGAAAAAAATTGGTGCGGAACACCGTCAAGCTTTTCTGAGCCAGGTGAAGCGCCTAACCGGCCTGGAAATCGGGGTCAGCGGCCGGCCGCAGGATGGCCGCCTCTCGATGCCGACGCTTGGCCTTGACCTCAGGGTCAATCTGCTCCCGACTCTCTACGGCGAAAAGGTGGTGCTACGGCTCCTCGACGCAAAGCGGCAGTTCAACCTGGCGCAAGCCGGACTTGACCCTGAGGCACGACATGCCGTCGAGCGTGCGTTGGCGAGTAAGGACGGCGTCGTCCTGATTTCCGGTCCAACGGGCAGCGGCAAAACCACAACGTTGTACACGATGCTTGCCGCCCTCAACCAGGGCTCAACTAATATCGTTACCCTCGAAGATCCCGTGGAATACTCGCTCGACGGCATAAGTCAGGTCCGAATCGACAAGAAGGTCACGTTTGCGTCGGCGCTTAGAGCGGTGCTCAGGCAGGACCCAGACGTGATCTTAGTCGGAGAGATCCGCGACAGGGAGACCGCCGAGCTGGCCTTCCAGGCGGCATCCACCGGGCATCTGGTGCTCTCGACGATCCACGCCAATGGCGCCGCCGAAGTGGTGACGAGGCTGCTTGGGCTTGGCGTGGAGCCCTATCTCATAGAGGCAAATCTCCGATTTTCAGCGGCGCAGCGTCTAGTGAAACGGCTCTGTGCTCCATGCGCCAAGCCGGCTCCAGCAGAGATGGTCGAGAAGTTTGGCCGCGAGTTCGCCGCCGGCGTTTGGGCGGCCGCCGACACGAGTGCCACCTTTCGAATTCAAGGCGTCGGATGCGCCGTCTGCTCGGCCGGGATCAGTGGCCGCCTGCCGATTCTCGAATACCTGACCGGTGAGGAGATTCGCTTAGGGCTCACGTCGCGCAACCTGCGGTGTACCAGGACGATGGCGCAAATTGCCATGGCAAAGGCTTTCACGGGGGAAATTGACATCAGGGAGGTGCGAAGTCTTGTTTAAACCTCAACGCGTTATGCAATTGGCAATCGCCGCCCTATGCGGCCTCCAGCCGCCCTTAGCGATTGCGCAGGTGGCCTACTTTGACGGCGGACTTGATTATTGGCGGGCGGGAAGACCGGAGCGTCAGCAAGTCAGCCCACCGCCTGCGGTAGATCCGCGGAAGACAGAGTTTGACTGGTCAAGGTACCTCGACCCAAGCCATGACGAGTTTTTCCGCGAGGGTGATTACACCCCACCGGCGCCGTTCATGGCGGTGGCGAGAAACCCGAGCGACGAAAACCTCCGCCATTGGTTTACGTATATCGAGGCGAAGAACACCGTTGCGTCGAGGCTCCAGGGGCGGATGCAGGAGTTCCTGGGAGGGCGCGCGTCAGGCAATGCAGGGGTTTCGCCGCGAGGTCCACGTGTTGCCCCGGACCCGAAGATCGCGGAGGTCATTCCCGGGCAATTCGTGGTGCGCTTCTATTTCGAGTCCACTTGCCCCCACTGCCGCCGCATGGCACCGGAGGTTGCAAGGCTCCACGATCTGGGCTTTGCCGTCGAGGCCAGGCAGGTCGATGATGCGCCTGCTCCCGAAGAATTCTCAGTCGGGGTGCCTGCCCAGCGCTCTACCGACGAGGAGATTCATCGCTACGGCATTCAAAGCGTGCCGCTGCTCCTGATCGCGGATCTGAAGTCGAAGGCCGTCTACCGGGTTAGTGGCTATCAGGCGGCCGACAACGTCATCAAGCTGCTCGCGGCGAAGCCAAAGACTTAAGGCTCGCAGCGTCGTAACGCCGCGTCCAACGTGGAAACGGCGGTCAATCAAAAACGTCTCTTCGTCATGCAAGTCAAGCGTGAATGGAGAGACATTGGGGGGATTTTGCATGAAGCCGATCGAAAACCTGACCATGTTCACCGAGGATTTCCGGCCGTGGCACGCTCGGCGCGATGACAGCACGGTCCATCTGCTCATCTTCTTCGTCATCCTCATTGGGCTAATGGCGTTCTGCTGGTTTTTTGGCACAGAGGCGTTCTCCCAGGCTCAGATCCCGGGCACCGACGCAAGCGACAAGCTCGAAGCCGCCGGCACGGTCTTGAGGCTGGTTGATACGGCGCTGTTCAAATGGGGTGCGCGGATCATGGCGGGCGTCTGCATCATGTCGGCCGGGTGGTCCTTGAAGGAACAACGCTTCGGCATCGCCGTCATTTCGATTATTGGCGCCATGATTTTCGGCACTGCTCCCAGTTGGGTCCGCAACATCTTCAGCATCAGCGGCAGCGACAGCGTCTTTGGCGAGGTGGCTACTCCGAGCGACGAGCAACTGGCAATGGAGACAGGAGGCACCACCGATGCATGACTACGCCGCTCTAAAGAATAGTCACGGCAGCCACGTGAGCCAGACCATCGACACGCCAATTTTGATCTTCGACTACTTCGAGCTAGGCGACGGATTTGCGGCGCTCGCCGTGATCCTGGTCTTCGGCGTGATCTTCTACTCGTGGGCACCAATGTGCCTCTTGCTCTGTCTCGTCCTTGGCATATTGCCGGTTGTCAGGCGCCGGAACGAGAAGGGCATTCTTCTTCATTGGCCGTACCGCTGGCTAAACGTGTCGCTGCCGGGGCTGATCAATCCACGCGGTCGTCGCACCTATTCAGACTAACGGGGGAACAAATGAACCGATTTCAGGCCGTCGCCGTTCGCGTATGGGGGATAGCGCGGAAGGTGGTCACTCAAATCCACACAAGACTTAACAGCTGGGGGACCGACATGCTCGGAGCGATGGAAAAGGGCATCGAGGCCGCCAAGGTCGTCGCACC
>JAYWBY010000077.1:0-2437 GCA_043781115.1 Pseudomonadota bacterium | reverse complement strand
GGTCGGCGGCCAAGGACATCTGAGGTCCGTCGCGGACAACCTAATGGCCTGTTATTCCTTAGGGTATCGTGCAACAACGTCTGACGCGACCCTGCTTGTATCGAACAGAATCGGGGTCATGTGGTAGCCGTTGTCGGCTTCGAAGAGGCTGCCTTTCGCTGTTACCCCCGCTCCGGCCTTGATGGTTTTCAGTTTGGCGCGCAAGGCGTCGTCCACCGAGCATTTCAAAAGTGCGCTCCCAATCCGAGCTGATAGTGCCGCGACGCCAAAACCGCGGGCTCGCCGTCGACCTGGTACTTGACCCAGTTGCGCCGATGAATCCAGTAGACTTCGAACCAGCCGATGGAGAATCCGGGGCCGAGGGACAGCGAATTGGCGCTCGTCCAGCTCGTTGAAAGCGTCTTGCCGCTCGAGTTCACGGCGGCGCTGCCGCCGATGCCGTGACCCGCTCCGCCGGTTATCAAGAAGCGGTCGCCGTACGTGTAGTTCAAATCCAGGTAGTGGTGACGAAGCACGACGTCGTCGCCGCGCGTCGTCAGCTCGGTGTAGGACCCGCCGACTCCCGTCGGATGTATGACGGTAAAGCCGTAACCTTTGGTCTGCAGCTTCTCCGTCTCGAAGCGCGTCAGCCGCCCCGTCTCCGTGATCGAAGTCTCAGTGAGCCGCACCCGCATCGGTTCGTCCTCGGTCGCCAAGCCAGGAGACGAAGCAAGAAGTAACAGGGCGGCGAACCACTTCAAGTCGGACTCCCGTTGAGCTGGGTGTTGCGCTCGAACCTCGGACTGAGCATCAAGAATATCACGGACGCGACGCCGACGATCCCTGCCTGAAGAGCGAAGTAGGCGCCGGGTTGCAAACTTGTGCCGTAGAGCCGGTCGATGAAGCCTCCGAGGAAGTTGCCGATCGTGACGGTCAAGAGAAACGCCGCGGTAACCACCGATTTAGTGCCGGGCGCCGCCTGCCGAAAGGCGAACTCCAGCCCGATGACGCTGATGCAGAGCTCCGCCATCGTGATGATCAAGGTCGCGATCAGAAGCCACCAGATGCTGACCTTGCCATCCCCGGCGAGGAAGCCGGCGGCGGCCATGACGACCATGCAGATGAAGACGATGAAGAAGCCGAGGAGCATTTTCCTCGTGTCGGGCACGTCATTGCCGCGGCGTCTTTTCAACGCTTGCCAGAGCAAGTTGAAAACAGGCGTCAGTAGGACGATTAAAACGGGATTGAGCCCTTGGATTTGATCCGGGGTGACGTCGAAGCCGGGAAAGAGGGTGAGGTCGCAATGGTCCTTAGCGAAGTAGATCCATGTCGAGACGCTCTGGTCATAGACGAGCCAGAAGACGCTGATCAGGAGGAACACCTCGCTGACGCGACGCAGCGTCGTGCGCTCGGCGGCCTTTTGCTCAGCCGACTTCGGCGCCTTTGCCTTCACGTCTTCTTGCGGATAGTGGCGTTTACCCGCCGCGAACGCCAGGAAGGCGACGGCCATCAAGGCGGCCGGAATGGCCAAGGCGACGCCGTAGCCGTAGCGGTCGCGGACCAGCGGTAGGAGCAAGCTCGAACCGGCGGCTCCGATGTTGATGGCGGCATAGAAATAGCTGAAGGCTTCGCTCAGAAGCGAAGTCTTCTTTTCGCTCTCGTAAATCTGCCCCATTAAGGTGCTGGTGTTTGGTTTGATCGAGCCCGAGCCGAAGGCCAAAAGCACCAAGGCCACGAACAGCCCCGGTCGCGACTCGATGCCGCCTAAGATCAAGTGACCGACGATGTAGGGCACGGAAAAGTAGAGGATCGTCTTGTACCGCCCGAGGACGCGGTCGGCGAGCCACCCGCCGATGAGCGGAGTGACGTAACAAGCCGCGATGAAAAACTGCATCACGGAAGCGCCGCTGTCTCGCTCGAAGCCGAGCACGGTAATCAAGTAAAGAGCCAGAATCGTCCGCATGCCGTAGAAGGACGCGCGTTCGGCGAGCTCGCCCCAAAAGACGAACCAAAAACCGCGGGGATGCTGTTTCAAGTGCGCGATGAATCCGGCCAAGTCGTCCTCCTAATGAAGGCCTGGTTGATAACAGATCTGTCTGGAATTGACGACACCTGGTGGGCCGTTCACTCGGCAAAAAGGTGCCAGGCCGGGGCCAGCTCGTCCTCCGCTTTCCCCAGCGTGGAATGGACTTTGCAACTATTATTTTTGGTATCCCCGCCAAATTTAGGAGTAATAGATGCGCGCCAAGTCCCTCGCTCTCATCGCCTGTCTAGTTTGCGCAGCAGCCGGCACCGTCCAGGCTTCCACCTTCGCGTGGGAAGGTTGGCGGACAGGCTACTACTTCTACTATTACGACTACGCGACCAACGTCGCCGATACGCGCGTGAACGCTTATCAAACGGCGTACGACGGGGCCGTCGACCGCAACTCCGCGGAGGATTCCCGCCGGTCGTACCT
>JAYWBY010000076.1:0-6918 GCA_043781115.1 Pseudomonadota bacterium | reverse complement strand
CCACCTCCATTTGGAAGTTGGCCATCTTCTCGAAGTCTTGTTCGCTGAAAGCCTGAGTCTTTCTGCCGAGAAGATCCTGTTTCTTGGTCTCTAGCCCGCGGATCTCTGGAGGCGTCACGACGACCTTCAGACGCTTGGCGGCGCCAGCCTCGTCCATGAGATCAATGGCCTTGTCCGGCAAGAAGCGCTCACTGAGATAGCGGTCCGAGAGTTCGACGGAGGCGCGAAGTGCGTCTTCCGTGTATTCGATTTGGTGATGGGCTTCGTACTTCTTCCGGAGTCCACCGAGGATTTGGACGCTTTGCTCGACCGACGGCTGCGGGACGCGCACGGGTTGAAAGCGCCGCTCCAGGGCTTTGTCGGATTCGATGTACTGCTTGTACTCTTTCAAGGTCGTGGCGCCGATGCAGCGCAGGAGCCCCTTGGCGAGGGCCGGCTTCAGCATGTTCGAGGCGTCGAGCCCACCTCCGGACCGGCCGGCGCCGACGACGGTGTGCAACTCGTCGATGAAGAGGATTACCTCGCCATCTAAGCCTATGACCTCGTCGACGACCGTCTTCAACCGTTCCTCGAACTCGCCTTGCATCTTCGCGCCGGCGATCAGCGCGCCCATCTCGAGCGAGACTACCCGCTTATTCAGCAAGTACTCAGGCACGCGCGCCAGGGCGATCTCTTGAGCGAGGCCTTCGACGATGACGGTCTTGCCGACGCCCGGTTCGCCGATCAACACCGGATTGTTCTTCTTCCTCCTCGACAGGATCTCGATGACCCGGCGGATTTCCTCCTCCCGGCCGATGACGGGGTCGAGCTCGCCCCGACGGGCCTGGGCGGTGACATCCACCGTATAGGTATCGAGCGTGCTTTGACGGGTCTCGTCGTCCTTCTGTTCGATCTTCACGCTGCCGCGGAGGCTCGCCAGCGTCGTGGCGCAGGCCTCGCGCTCCAGCCCGAGATCGCTCAAGACCTTCTTCGTGCCGGGCACGCCCGCATCGAAGCAGGCGAGGAACACGGCGGCCGTCGAGATGTAGGCGTCGCCGAGCTTCTTGCGTTCGGTCTCGGCGGCGGCGAAGAGGTTTTGGACGTCCTGGGAAATCTGGATGCTGACTGTCGCCTTCGGCGGCAGGTTCGGGAGGCCTTGGACGAGCGCCATCGCCTTTTCGACGATCTCACGGCGCAGCGTCCCGGTGTCGAGCCGTTGCTCGTCGAAGATCTTCAGGACGATGGAGTCCTTCTGCTCGACCAGCGCCATCAGAATGAACTCGGCGGTGACCAGGCCCTTGCGTTGGTTGGCCAATTCTACGATGGCCGCTTGCAAGGCTTCGCCGACCTTCACCGTCGAGTTGCGGAGAAAGCGTTGGGGCACGGCTAGGCACGCTCAGAGCGCTTGCGCAGCGCGTCGAGAACGAGCATTTCGAACATCAGGAGGCTGACGCCGACGGTTATGGCGCTGTCCGCGAAGTTGAAATTGGGGAAATCGTACCTCCAGCCCAGCAAGTTCCACCTCACGTCGATCCAGTCGATGACGTAGCCGAGTCGCACCCTGTCGAGGAAGTTTCCTATGGCGCCGGATAAAATTAGGCTCAGGGCAAAGATTGATAATCGATGGTTCACTGGCATTGAGCGCATGTAGACGACGATGATGATCACCGCTAGACACGTCACCAGATAAAAGAAGGGAACGCGGATATTGTCCGACAACCCCGACAGCGCGCCCCAGGCGGCGCCAAGGTTGCGGACGTAGTTCGTGCTGAATGAGACGTAGAACTTGCTTCCTTCGTTGAAGAAGGGCGAGCCGACAGCATAGAGCGGGTAGCGCTGGCCTTGATAGAGCGCCGGGTCCTTCTCGTCGGACCAGCGCATCAGCGAGTTTTGCGCGTGGACCTTCGTGACTTGGTCTAGGCCGATGCTGCCGATGACCATCAGGACGAGGAAAAAGATCGACAGGCGCTTGGCGCGCTGGGCCTCGGGTGTTAGTTTCGTGACTGATGACATAGGCAGTCTTTCTACCGGCGGCGAACTGAATAACCCTTGTTGGTAAGGCAGTTTAGCAGATCGAAAAGACGCCTTCCATCCTCGAATGGGTAGGGGTCTCCGAAGTTGGCGCGTCCCGAAGCGATCATTCTGGATTTCGATGGCGTCATCGTGCAAAGCCTGGATCTTCACCTCGAGGCCTGGGCGGCCGCCGTTGAAGCGACGTTCGGAGTGAAGCTCGAAGACCCTGGGTCGCTCGCCGGCCACGCGACTCGGACCATCGCCCACATTCTTTGCCGCCAGTACGGCGACGCCGCTCAAGTGAAGCAGCTCGTTTTGGCGAAGGTCAAATGGTTAGCGGAACGCTATGCCCTCTTACCTTTGGTGCCCGGCGCCCGAGAACTCGTCGAAGAGTGCGCCCGTTTAAGCTTGGCCCTCGGCGTGGCGAGCAACTCTCCCGGGGCCTTCGTGAAACCCGCGCTGGACCGGCTGAAACTTAGCGTCCCCATCGTGGTTTGCGGAGACGAGGTGCCGAGGGGCAAGCCCCATCCGGCCATTTTCTGGGAATGCGCCAATCGCTTAGGAGTAAATCCTGACCGCCGCCCCGGCGTGCTGGTGTTCGAGGACAGCGCTCACGGCATCAAAGCGGCTAATGCGGCGGGCATGGTCGCCATCGGCGTCTCAACCGAACAATCGCCCTCCATCCTGCTCGACGCCGGAGCGCGTGTCGTCGTGGCGACTCTGGCGGAAGCGTTGACGCGCGGTTGGACGACGGACGTTCCGGGTTAGACGCGGTTCCGCTTCAACGCCCGCTTCGTCTCCTGCCGTTTGACGGCAAGCCCGACCAGGCGGTCCAGCAACTGCCGCGCGTCGACGCCCGACTCCTTCCAGAGGAGCGGGAATTGCGAGATCTCGGTAAAGCCCGGGATCGTGTTCACTTCATTGAAATAGAATTTGTTCGTGCCCTTTTCCAGGAACAGGTCGACGCGCGCCATGCCATAGAGGTCGAGCGCCATGAACACGCGCCGCGACAAGTCGCGCGCCATCTTCGTCTGCTCGGCGTCGAGGTTGGCCGGGATCGCCATGCTTGCGCCGCCTTCGTCGAGATATTTGGCCTCGTAAGTATAAAATTCGGCGTGGGGAATGACTTCTCCGGGCACCGAGACTTCCGGGTCGTAGTCGCCGAGCACGGCGCACTCGATCTCGCGGACGGCTAGGCCCTTTTCGATCATGATTTTGTCGTCGTAAGAAAGGGCGTTGTCGCACGCCTTCTTCAGCGCTGCCAGATCCTGGACTTTGGTGATGCCGACGGAGCTGCCAAGGCGCACGGGTTTGACGAACATCGGAAAACCCAGCGCCTTGACCGCCTCGTTGGCGATCTCGTCCTTGTGCTTAGCCCAGTATTGTTGGCGCGTTTCGAGCCACGGGACGACGGGTACGCCAGCGGCTTGCACTAACTTCTTTGACACGACTTTGTCCATGCCGATGGCGGATCCCATGGTGTCGGGTCCGACGAATGCGACTTCCGCCAGTTCAAGGAGGCCCTGCATCGTGCCGTCCTCGCCGAACGTGCCGTGGAGGATCGGAAAGACGACGAGCTTTTTTCGGTCTGGGGCGGAGCCGCCCGGTAGGAGTGCGAGCAAATTGCCCGCGGGATCGCGGCCAGCGGGCAGCGCGGTCTGCGCCGCGACGCTGCGCTCGATCGGCACCGGACCTTTGAGGTTCGCGAGCAGATGCTTGGTGTTTTGCGGCAGCCAGGTACCGTCTTTGTCGATAGCGATGGCGTGGACGTCGTACTTTTCGGGATCGAGATTGCGCAGAATGAACGCCGCGCTGCGGCACGAGATCTCGTGCTCCGCCGAGCGTCCGCCGTAGATCACCAATACGTCTTGCCGGCCGGCTGCCATGTCGTTCTCCTAGGAGATCTATTTTCTTTTTAATCTCAATGAGTTAAGTACTACGCTTAGCGACGAGCAAGCCATCGCGCCGGCGGCGATCATCGGCGATAATTTGCCGGCCGCGGCCAATGGTACGGCCAAGACATTATACATGAAAGCCCAACCGAGATTCTGCCAGATGATCCGGATGGTGCGGCGGGATATTTGGATGGCTTCCACGACCTTGCCGAGGTTGCCGTGAGGGATGACGACGTCGGCGGCGTCCATGGCGACGTCGGTTCCTCCTCCGACGGCAATGCCGACGTCGGCGGCGGCCAAGGCCGGCGCGTCGTTGATGCCGTCGCCGACCATGGCCACGCGGCGGCCCGCCGCGCGCAGTTCTTGGACGAGGGCAACTTTTCCGGCCGGCAAGACTCCGGATCTGACGTCGTCGATCGCAAGCCGCGTCGCCACGGCTCGGGCCGTCGCTTCGCGGTCGCCCGTGGCCATGACGGTGTGAATGTTCATCGAGCGGAGCAGCGTGAGCGCCGCCAAGGACGACGCACGGATAGGATCGGAAACACGAATCGCCGCTGCCAGTTGCCCGCCAATGGCGGCAAAAAAGAGACCGTCAGCGGTGGACTCCAAGTCTCGCCAAGCGTCCGGGAATGAGATGCCGCGCGCTTTGAGGAACGCTCCGCTACCGACGAGAATCTTCTCGGCCGCATGGCCGGCATTGACGACGGTGGCCTCGACGCCTTCGCCCGGGTATTCCGAGAAAGCCTCGACTTCGGCTCGAGGAGCGGTCTGTTCTTCCGCGTAAGCAATCAAAGCAGCGGCGAGAGGATGGGTCGATCCCGCTTCGGCGGCGGCGATGCGCGCGAGCGTCATTTTCGGATCACAATCTTTCGCCCAACGCACGTCGACCACACGCGGTCGTCCCTCGGTGAGGGTTCCCGTCTTGTCGAAGACGATCGTGTCGACTTTTCCGGTTTGCTCGAGTCCCGGCGCGGAACGAATGAGGATCAGGTCCTCCGCCGCTCGGCCGGTCCCGGCAAGAATCGCCGTCGGCGTCGCCAAGCCGAGCGCGCACGGGCACGCGATGACGAGAACGGCGACCGCTGGATAAAGCGCCGCCAAAACCGGCATACCAAATGCAAAATGCCAAATGAGCGCGGTCGCCAAGGCGATGACGAGCACCGCAGGCACGAAATAGAGTGAAATGAGGTCGGCGAGGCGTTGGGCTTCGGCCTTGGACGCATGAGCGTCCTCGACCAGGGAGACGATTTGCGCCAAGACGGTTTCGCTCGGTAACCGCGTCGATCGCACGACCAAGCGGCCTTGGCCGGTGTTCATTGTTGCGCCAATCACGGCGTCGCCGACCTGGCGACGGGCGGGCGCCGACTCGCCGGTCATCATCGATTCGTCAAAGGTCGAGCTGCCGACGACGACTTCCCCGTCGAGCGCCACGCGCTCGCCGGGGCGTACGACGAATCGATCGCCAGGCCGCAGCTCTTCGATCGCGACGTCGCGTTCCTTACCGTCGGATTCCAGCTTTCGCGCGGTCTTGACCTGCATGCCTTGGAGCTTGCGGATGGCTTCTTGGGTACCTTGACGGGCACGCTCCTCCAGCCATCGGCCGAGCAATACGAGAGTGACGATGACGGCGGCCGACTCGAAGTAGAATTCGTGGCCGCCAGCCACGAACGTCAGGAGGGACAGCGCGAAGGCGGAGCCGACACCAAGCGACACTAGGGTGTCCATATTGACGCCCCGATGGAACAGCAGCTTCGCGGCCCGGACGAAGAAGCCTTGGCCGGGCCAAAGCAAGACGATGCCCGTCAGTACGAGCTGCAACCAGGCGCTACCCGGGAAAATCGCGTGAGACATGCCGATCGTGAAAACGGGAAGTGTCAGGACGCCGCTGACGACGAACGCCTGTTTGGCCTCGGCCCTTGCTGCGTCGGCCGAGGGCCCGGCGGTTGCAACAGGCTTCAGCCCGTATCCGGCTTTAGTGACTGCGGCGGACGCCGCGCCAAGGTCGACGTCGCCGACGACGCGCGCCTTCTTCGTCGCATAATTCACTTGCGCCGACGTCACCCCGGGTACCTTGGTCAGCGCCCGCTCGACGCGCCCCGCACAAGCGGCGCAATGCATGCCTTCGATCGCAAAATCGGTGCCTGCGCCCGCCTTAGTTGCAGCTCGCGTCTTCTTGGTCGAGTTTGCCGTCGAAGTCATTGTCTATTCCGTCGCGGCACGAGTTCTTGGACTCTGTGCCTTCGGCGCGCGGATCGCGGGTCTCCGTGCCATCGCCAAGCGAACTCCAAAGGTGATCAAGGTAGTTTTGCATGTCGCTACCGAGCTTTGTGTTGCCGCGAACCCAAAGAGTATTCTCATCATTTTGGCTCGCTCCCGCCTCGGACCAATTCATGGAGCCTACGACGACGTTCTTGCCGTCGGCAACGCCACCTTTCATATGCATTTTGCCGCCCCAGTTCTCCACCCTCACCGTCACGCCATTGTCACGCAGGTAGCCGTGCTTCGAAGCGGGGTGAGCAGCAGCGACCGCATCGTAGATAACGCGAACTTGTACGCCACGTTGGGCCGCATCGACCAAAGCATCCGCGACGCCTTGGTCGGTGAGGAAGAACATCCCGAGGTCGAGTGTGCGCTGGGCCTGCTTAATGAAAGGTAAGATCGCCGAATTCAGGGCGTCGTCCTCGGGCGAAAAGAACACCTCCGCCTGGGTGCCATCAGAAAAGACTAAGGGCTCGCGGGTGGCGCGGGCGTGCTTGTAGCGACTGAAGAGGTGATCCGTGAACATCTGTTTGAATTCGGCCGCGTAAAGCGCCGCCAACTCCGGGGAGTGCACGAGCATCGCGGCGTTGGCGTTGTATTCGGCGCCCATGCAGGTTGCGCTAAAGTTGGCGCTGCCGAGCCAAACGGCCTTTTTGTCCACGACGACGAATTTGTCGTGCATGATCGTGCCGAGGCGCGGCGTGCCGTCCGGATCGACGTCGGGGGTTATGTTGCGTTTGCCGATGATGGCGGGCAACTTGATCGTGTCAGG
>JAYWBY010000075.1:0-2443 GCA_043781115.1 Pseudomonadota bacterium | reverse complement strand
CATCATCGCGCTTAGATCCAAGGCGTCTGCCACTACCTCGAAAATCGTCTGCGAATTGAAGCCCGGGGCGAAGGTCAGCGTCAGCCGCAACGATGTCGACACGGTCGTCAGCGAATTCGGCGTCGCGCGCCTCGCGGGAAAGTCCGTCGTCCAGCGCGTCAAAGCCATGATTTCCCTCGCTCACCCGGCGTTTCGGGACGAGTTGACCACGCGAGCGAATGAACTCGGTTACCTCTAAGGAGTTTCCATGAAATCGGCGAATGAAACGGGCAGCGAAATGACACGGCGTGCGGTCTCGGTGCGTCCCGACGAAAGCCTGCCCCATGCTTGGACGATAATGCATCGCTGCGGCTTTCATCACCTGCCGGTGCTCGACAAGGGTGTCTTGGTCGGCATGCTGTCGGATCGGGACATCCTACGGACCGGCGTCTTGAGCGACCGTGACCTCGTCATAAAGCCGATTTTCGTCTCCGAGGCGATGACCAAGGGCGTGTACACTTGCCGCGCCAAAGACCGGATCGGCGACGTCGCGAACGAGATGCTGACCCGGAAGATCGACGCGCTGCCGGTCGTCGACGAGATCGGAAGAGTGACCGGCATCATCACCTCCACCGATCTTCTGCGGCATCTCCGGCGCTTTAGCGGCGTCGTCGAAGGCGGCGCGGTCACGGAAGAATTGATCGACATGGTGGAAGGCGGACGCTTTTCCCTCGAACAAATGGACTGAACAATGATCGCCAAGGAGTATCGAAAATGAATACGAACACAGAAAAGAGCAAGGGTTTGGTCGTGGCGGCGGTCGCTTTTGACGGCCAGACCGAAGCCGTCATCCGGGCCGCAGTGTCATTGGCGACCCGGTTTTCGATGGACATCAGGGTCGTCAACGTCGTCGAGTCGCTGCTCACCCAAAGTTGGGTGCTCGCGGCGAGCCCGTACTACGCCGCTTATCCGATCGGCATCGCCATCGACGACGAACTCCAAGAGGTCAACCAGGACAAAATGCGGGCCTTGCTCAAGACCATCAAAGCGCCCCGCGACTTGACCGGGACGGTGATCTTGGGCATCGCCAACGCCAGCCTCATCGCGGAATGCACCGCCCGTCGCGCCAACGTCATCGTCACGGGATATAACCCTGGGACCTACAAGTTGACGTCCGGTGGACTCTCGACGGCCCTCGGCCTGATGCACGACGCGCCGCTGCCGGTGCTCGCGGTCACCGCGGACGCGACGCCCGACTTCGGCAAATCGGGCTTCAAGATTTTCGTCGCCGACGACCTTTTGGATACTACGAAGGAAGCCGTACGGAAGAGTTACGAGATGGCGGCCGGCCTGCAAAATAGCCAGCTTCGCCATGTGCACGTTCATCCGGACTTGAAGG
This sequence comes from Pseudomonadota bacterium, assembly GCA_043781115.1. Lineage (GTDB taxonomy): Bacteria > Bdellovibrionota_B > Oligoflexia > Oligoflexales > CAIYRB01 > CAIYRB01. Next base: position 1,065 of record JAYWBY010000075.1, on the reverse strand, counting down.
AGTTCCTCCGCGAAAAGTGGCAGAATCTGAAAAATCGCCTTTCCTCCGACGGGCAGGCGAGCCTCCAATCCGACGACGTTTGGGTGAAGGACTACGAGGCGCGGGTCGCCAAGCTGAAGGAACAAGCGGGTCTTCTCCATGACGTGGCGACCAAGGCCGGGGTCCATGTCACTTTGGACGTCCGCGGCGGGCGCCACGTCGCCGACGAACTCTTCAAGGCGGTGACCGATGGCGAACCCGACCTCTTGGTATTCGGGCGTCATCGGCTGATTCATTCCCGGCCGTCTCTGATCGGCAAAATGCCGCTGCGGACGATGCTGGCAGCCCGCGCCGCGGTGCTGGTCGTGCCACCGGCCGACGAGCTCTTCGCCCGGCAACCATTTCCCGCGGCGGATTGATCAGTCGGTCGGCGGGCATTCCGATCCGGCGAAGACCTTGGTCGCCGGCGCGGCAGTCCCGTGATCTTGACCCGAAGGTAAATCGCGACGTAGGCCGACCTCGACCTGAGCCGCGACCGGCCGGCCACTCGGCGCGACGCCGCTCGACGGGCAACGGGCCTTGATGAATTCCGGACTGCCGGGGGCGGCGGCACTCTGGGTCATCGCGCCGGGTGTGGCTCCTGCGTCTTTCGTGACCGCCGAGGGGACTGGGAGGTCGCCAACGCGGTCCTCCGTGACGCAACCCGACGCCAGGATGGCCACGGCGCTCAAGATTAGGACTAATTTACAATTCTTCATCGGAGTCTCCTTTTTGAACTGCCTTTCTTAGAGCAAGTCGAGTGCCAACCGGCGTGTGGTATTTCGCGCAAATGGGCTGGCGTGTTTCGTGCACGGCCAACGGGGACAGTGGGTTCGCTAATGAAGGAAGGAGGGTCGCGTGTCATCGCTGTTCGTCGGTCAAGGCAGGCCCATCGACATCCTTTTGGTCGAAGACAACCTCGGAGACGTGCGCCTGACGCGCGAAGGGCTGCGCGAAGCAGGCATCAAAAACCGGCTCCACGTCGCACAAGATGGCGCGATAGCCCTGGCAATGCTGCGCAAGACGGGCGAATTCGCCCGTCTTGCG
>JAYWBY010000074.1:0-6930 GCA_043781115.1 Pseudomonadota bacterium | reverse complement strand
GCGCAATTTGGTCCTGACGATGCTTGCGGTCGCTGCTCTTTCTAGCTGTCGAACGATGACGTCAGATTCGTCGAGCGCCGTCATGGCGGCCGGCGATCCCGTACAACAGACCGATATTAAACAAAATTTTGGCAGCGGGACCAAATACGAGATCGCCATCGATCCGTCGCGCGAGATTGATCAAGTCACGGTGTCTTGGAATGGGCAATATTCCATCGTACTCCGGGATCAAAACGGCAGCCCGCGCGTCAACGACGAAGGCAAGCCGATGTACAAAGATGGCATGTACGCCTACGGCAAGATCATGGACGGCTCGGGCAACCTGCGCGAAATTGCCCCGAAGAAGTTCGTCGACGCCAACGAGACCGACAACTGGCACGACCTCCAAGGCGTGCGCGGCAATCGCCTTGTCATCGAGTTCTGGCACTCGCACGACTACTCGAACGACCCGCAAGTCCTGGCAGCCCATCGGCAGATTTTCCTGCAGCGAGTCTTGGTTCGCTACAAGGACGATCCGAACGCTCGGTATCAGGACTACGTCTTCAATCCGAATTACGACGATTTGTTGTCGAGCCAGGCGCGTTACGTGCAGAACGGCGGCACGTTCACCCAATTGATACCGGCTTCGCTGAATGTCTATCGGGTCGACGTCCGGTGGGGCGATGCAAAGCCGCGCGTCAACGGAGTCTACGTGCCAGGCACCGCGACAGGCCGCTTGAAGTTCAACGGCCAATGGCAAGGCGCACCGCGGAATGTCGCCGCCATCGAGACGCAGACTTGGGCCGGCTTGAACTATCCACCGGCGAACGGCGGGAATCACACCATTGTCGTGAGCTTCATGAACGACGACGCCAGAATCCACTCTATACGGGTCTACTACAACCCGTAGGACTTAAGAATTCGGATCAGCACTTCTTACGGCACTCCATGACTGCAAGCAGGCAGTCAAGGATTGCCGTCGTCCGGTCCAAATTGCCTTCGGGTATCAACTTGGCGCGGTAGTCGCAACTCTTGTAAGTCGACTCGCAGCGATCGTGACAGAGTTGGTCTGCGCTCGGCGATTTGTCGCCGGTGCGGCAACGGCCGTGGTCTTCGAACCAGTAGTCGATAACGGCCCCGGTTTGGCCGTTGTATTTGGCGAATTTGCCTCCAACTTCGGTCCGGTTGTCGACCAAGCAGATCGTGTCGTCCGAAGCGGTGACTGCGGCGACGCAGTTTGCGGTTTGATTGAAGCCGACGTCAGGGCCAAGCTGCTTTCCCGTTTTGACGAGGAAGGCGGTGACCATGCCGCGCTGAGTCAATGAGCAGACCAGATCGTTGCGGGCGCGGTTGACCGCTAACTCGCAGTTTGACAGTGTCTGGAAGCCGTGTTGCCCACTTTGCATGGCGTAGCCGATATCCCGGTTCGTTCCTTTGATCGACGGCAGCCAGCTGTTGTTACCGAGGTTTCGGCAATAGAGTTCTTCGGTATCTGGCTGCGCGGCAGGCGTTCTGACTGGGGGTGTGACGACGCCAGCGGGCGTATCCGCGTTAGCTTGCCCGACGATGGGAGGCGAAGCGAGGATACCCTCCACCCGAGCGACGGCGACTTTCACTCGTTGCTTATCGACGCCAGTTAGGCCGCTGAGCAGTTCAGAGAGGGCCTTCAACTCCGCAACCATGTCCAAAATGCTCGATTTGTTCGAAACGACTTTGTCGGCTGCGTAACCTTGAAGCTGGTCGGCGAGATCCAACAGATGTTGGCGCTCGTCGATACGGTCGGCGTCGGCTAGGGCTATACCTTCGACGCTGCTCGTGTCTCGAGCGTCGGCGACTTCGACAACTTGTTCTGTGGTTTTTAGTCCGGCCTCTAGCCCCACGAGCCATTTCCCCGCGCCGCCGGTGCCCGTGGAAGTCGAGGCGTCAGTGCTTGGCTCGTCGCCCTTCACGTCGCTTTCGGCGTTTCGTGCCTTGCATCCAAAGAGGCTTAAGCCAGCAACGATGGTAACGCACAAACGTGTTCGCAAAGTGTTCATGACGCTCCGGCTCGCTCAATGGTCGAAATATTGGGTAACAGTTGGATATAGGCCGAGAATACCAAGACTGATAGAATTGGGCAATGAAAGTGCGAGTCGCCATCGTCCAATACGAAGTACGAGAAGTCAGCGGATTCGAGGGCTTCGCGACGCAGTGCCAGCGTTTCGTCGAGGAAGCTGGGAGCCAGAAGGCGGACTTCGTCCTCTTTCCCGAGATGCTCACCTGCCAGCTCCTTTCAGCGACTCCGGGACTCGGCGGAGAAGTGGCAATGAAGGCGTTGGCGGGTCACACGCAGTCGTACCTTCAGCTCTTCACGGCTTTGGCGAAGAAACATTCAGTCAATATTGTCGCGGGCACGCATTTTTCGTCTGTAGGAAATCGGACGTTCAACATCGCCTACCTTTTCCACCGTGACGGCAGCGTCAGCCATCAGAAGAAAATACACGTCACGCTGAGCGAGCGGGCTTTTTGGAAGATCATGGCCGGTGACGAAGTCCAAGTTTTCGACACCGACAAAGGCCGGGTCGCCATCCACATTTGCTACGACGTCGAATTTCCGGAGCTCTCGCGCATCGCCGTGGAAAAAGGCGCCCAGATCCTCTTCGTCCCCTATTGCACCGAGGATCGGCAGGGTCACCTTCGGGTGCGCTATTGCGCCCAGGCGCGGTGCGTCGAGAACCAAGTTTACGTCGCCACGGCGGGCCTCTGCGGCACGATCTCAGGCGTGAAGAATATGGACGTGCATTATTCCAAGTCTGGGATTTTCACGCCGTCAGACGTTGGCTTTGCTCCCGACGGCATCGCGGCCGAGTGTCCGGAGAATCAGGAAAGCCTGACGGTCCAGGACCTTGATTTGGCGGCTTTGGCTCAGGCCCGCAAATCCGGGACCGTGAGGAACTGGACTGACCGCCGGACCGACCTCTACCAAGTCTCGCTACTAAAGAAATAGCCTCAAGGCTTCTTCAACAGGAACGGCAGAACCGCGTGGTTCTTCACGTAATACTCTTGGGCAGTGGCCGGCAGATCCTTGAAGTCGCCGATCAAGTGCCTGCACGCAGGGGTGCCGCACTGGCAGTTCATCTCCCAGTACCCGCCGGCCTGCGTCGTCGCATAGTCAAACGTGATTTCGTCGTCGCTCTTGATCGGTTTCAACGCGAAGAGGACAATGCGGCCCTTGTCGTCGCGGATGCCGCAGTTGGGTTGGCAAGAGTGATTGACGTAGTCGTCGATGTCGCCCGAGGGACTCAAGAAATTCTTTGCACCGACTTGTAGGGCATGCGTCAGATCGTCGAATTCGGAAACGTCTTTCAGTTCGCCTAGGAATTCGAGCACTTCGTCGCCTGGCTTGAACGCCTGCAACGCAAAGACGCCGCGGCCCTTGCCTCCGACACTTTTCAGGATGAGCGAAGGGCGTTTGCTGGGAGGAGTCATGCTTGATTGCTGCCTTGATGCCGGTGTCATGAGGTCCTGCCAGCAAGAGTGTTCGAGCGCTGATCCATACTTCAATATTTGACGGGGCCTGTCCAGTGCCAAGGGCCCCGTTCGCCGGGTCGTATACGGCTGAATACGCTTTGTTAGTCCGGGAACTCGCACGGGAGCGCACAGCGGACGAAGAGTCTAGAGAGGCTCACGACAGACCCGCCTCAAGGAGGAGGACCTATGTTCAAGCGGACCACGTTCGCGCTCTTTATCCTGGCGTTCAGCTCGAGCTGTTCGAACGATCACAAATCGTCGAGTGGCCCCCAAATGCACCATGGCGAGCACGGCGCCGCCGGTACCGGCGATCGCGCCGATGGCAGCGACGGCGGCGACGGCGGCGGCACAGTCGAATCGCCATTCGAAGGTTTTAAAATGACCAATCCCGACCTGGGGCTGATGTTGGTCGACCCCTTGATCGTCCAAAGCGATGCTGCCAAGCCCGGAGGTCCTTGGAGTTTCGGGGCTCTGATGCTGGGAATGCTTCCTGAAGGAGCAGGTAGGAAAGAAGTGTCGAACCTAGCGAAAAATTGGTTGGTCCAATGGGCGAGCAATCGCCAGGGCGTTCAGGACGAGATCCTTTGCCCGTGGTTAAAAGCTTCCAATCCCGGAGCGGCGGGCGATTGTCCAGACGGCCAGCTCGACATGAACTTGGCGCCTTTTCACATGATGGCAATAGTCAACCGGATGGACCTTCAGCAGGAGGATCAGTGCGGCGACGCTGGCGAATTACGTTTGGCGTTTGCCCTCGACGGCAAGACCGTCGACAAGCCAGTCAACGTCATCTTTGAGTATGCCGTGCCGACCACCTCCGTCAACGTAGGCCAATGGGCCTCCCGTTGGGTCAACGCCTCGGACCTTTCTTGCAACGGCTCGGAAGACTGCCAAAGATATCTCGCGATCATCCAAATGATGACGGATGAAGTGACCCATCTCGCTCCCACCACGACTCGGCGAGTAACTGACGACGTGGCGACGGACGAAGCGCCGGTTCCTGATGTGGCATTCAAAGAGTTCCTGCCGCGGTCCCTCTTTTCAAATCTTCGCCATATCCGGGTCCACGACCAACGCTTCGGCAAGACCCAATTCCGGGAGTTCGACTGGAAAAACCAGGCCGACGGCCCTCACCTCTTCCTGACGATGGTCGCCGCGGCCGGCGTTCAGGATCCGGCTTCGGAAACCAAATGCGTATCTTGCCACACGACCGCATCGTCCGACCCGAAGGCCCCAGGCGAGCGCTTCAACTTGAAATCGACCTATGGATCCGCAGCCGCGCTCCTAGCGCCGGAAATCGGAAATCAACTTCCCGCGCGTCTGGACCGTGTGAATCTGCTCCAACAGTCGAAGTGCAACAACCCGAACGGTCAACAGAACGCCCAACGCCAGGTCCCTTGGTGAAGGTCTCATCTCGCGCTATCATGGCGAGATGAGCGGAATGATCATTGAAGTAAAAGAAGACGTCACGATCCCTTTCACGCACAACGGCGTCGCGAAGAAGTGGTTTTGGTGGTTTGCGTTCCCCGCCTTCAATATTTTCTGCCTGGCGTCTCTTTGGACTGACTGGGGCGAATACCCCAGGGGGGTCACCAACGACGTCATTTTGATGATCGGCGGAAATCTCTTTTTGCCTTTCATGGCTCTCGGCGACCGACTCAGTCCCAAAGTCACGTTCCAGTGGAACAAGCATCAGATCATCGTGCCGCGCCTCGGCCCCGTCGATTCGTTTGGCCTTGGCTACAGTCAGTCCTCGGAGATCTTGCCCTTCGCGGAAATCGGCTGCGTGCCGGGACACCCGTCGGTTTCGCCGTATTTTTCCACAATTTCTCGACGTTCGTCGGAAAACCCGGTCTCTACCTCGAGGATCTCTTCGTCAATCCTGCGGCACGTGGAAGTGGTGTCGGGAAGGCACTTTTGAGGCATCTTGCTGGGATTGCCGTTGAGCGCGGCTGTGGCCGCTTCGAATGGTCGGTGTTAGATTGGAACGAAGAGGCCATCGGATTTTACAAAGGCCTCGGCGCTCGTCCGCTGGACCAGTGGACGGTGTTTCGAGTGGACGGCGATGCTTTGACGACACTAGCAAAGGGAGTTGAAACATGAAGATCGGAATGTGCGCGATGCTGCTTTCGTCGATTTTTGCTCAGAATGTTGCCTTTGCCGCGGAGCCGGCCACAAGCCGCGTCTGCGTCATCGAGGTTGCAGTGTTGGACCTTCAGATCGACCTGCCTGACGGTACGGTTGGTCACAGTTACACCGATTCGACGGCTGAAAGCTGCGACGGCGAAGTCGAAACTAAGACCTTTGGTGGCCGCCTCGCGCCCCAACGCTTGCTCTCGCAAGTCATCAAGACGCATTTGGACGCGGGGATGACGTTCGCGAACTGCGTGCAGACGAACTCCAGTCAACTTTGCACGTTCACACGGCCAGCGCCTTAACGCTCGTTTCCTCGTTTGAAATTGCCGGTGATGCGGGCGAGTGCGAGTTGCACGTCGCGCTCGGTCTCGGCGGATTCCAGCTCGAGTTGGAGCCTCGCGGCCTTATTTCCGGCGTAGGTGCGTACGTGCTTGCCGTTCCAGGAGACGAGGATCGAGCCTTCGCGGTCGATCTTGTAGGTGAACTGTTGTTCGTCGAGGCGGTCTTTATTCGGCACACCATCCCTCATTTGATTTGTCCGAAACTCAGGGAGCCTTCGCCAGTTCGATATGCGTCTCTGTACGGCCAGTTTCCACAAAACCCAGGCCCAAATATAGAGGGAGGGCATTGTTCTGCTTGAGAACCTTGAGCTTCAAGGGGATCCGTAAATCATGCGCTTCAGATGCAAGATCGCTGATGACCTTGGTCCCAATTCCTCGACGCTGGAATTCGGGTTCGATCTGGATCTCATCCAAAAAAATATGGTCGTCATTGATTTGCCAGCACACCATTCCAAGTAGTTGGTCGTTGCTTTGGAGGAGGTGCATCTTTTTAGGGTGCCATTCATCCTCAAAGAATTGCGCTTGAACCGCATCATCCCAGGACCCGAACTGCCTGGACACGACGCCGAAGTAACAGCGTTTGTGCAAAGAGCGCAGGTATTCTTTGTCTCGGTCATCGACGGGCCGGAACTCGAAGTCCATCGGCAATACTCCTTTGAGTGCAGAGTTCCGGGAAGAATAAGGAAAGTCGAGAGTCGAAAGTAGAGGATCCCTTTCGCCACAGCCTTGGGAGCTAGGCTCGACCAAAGTTCTGGCGAAAGGGATGGCGCACCCGGAGCGATTCGATGCGCTGTCCGCATCTAGGCGGCAGAATTACTGAAATAGAAGTCATTTCAACCAACTAAGCATCACGCCCCGTCCCGACGCTTCCCGCGATTTCCTTCGATGGCTCATTGGTTCACGTACGAATTCACGTTCCGGCGTTAAAGTTCAGGAGTCTTGGGGTTCAGCACTGCTCGACGCTTTG
>JAYWBY010000073.1:0-2452 GCA_043781115.1 Pseudomonadota bacterium | reverse complement strand
AGACGACAAAGCCAAGACCAGCCAGAAGGCGAAGTCCGACGAGCTGACGGTGCTCTCCAAGTCGGTGGTCGACTACCGCGCCTGGATCGAGGATTTGGAAGCCAAGGAAGACAAGATGCGCGACGAAGAGGAGCGTCAACGCCAAGAAGGTTTGGCCTCGGCCCGAGACACGCTGAAGGAGCTGCAAAAGCGCCAAGGCGAAGTCTCCGCCGAACTCGACCGCGCCAACGAGCGCTCGAAGGACGAGCTCGAGAGCCAGTGGCCCGGCACGCGGATGAAGCAGAACGCCAACACCAAGGAAACGCGCCGGCTCGAAAGCCAGATGCGCTCCTTGTCGCCGACCGCCAACGGCCGCATCCAGGCCGCGATCCAGGCGATGGAATCCACCGGTGAATCGGGCAGCGCCGGCAACTTCGGCTTGGCCGAGTCGAGCTCGGACCTGGCCGGTCGGCTTCTTCGCCAAGCGGAAAGCGCCGCCCAACAGTCGCAGCAAAAGCGCAAAAATCGCGGCCGCCGCCGCCGCGTGACGGGCGACAACTATTACGGCCAATCGGTGGTCGGCGGCGACATCGAAATCAAGCGCGAATACCAGGTCGACCGGCGTTACCGAGAAGACATCCTGGACGAAGTCCAAGGGTCGACCTACGACGAAGATAACCGAGCGTTGCTGGAGAGTTATCTCCGTCAAGTGGTCCGGTAGACCGGCCTTGGGATCTGTGGTTTCATGAACCTCGGGGGACCCACCTTTTTGAACCTGTCCATGCTCAACGAACGCCTCACGGGCTTGATCTCCCGCTTTGCCTCTTCGGCGATGGAAGCGCGGCAGGTTGCGCGGCGTTTGCACGGACTCTTGCCGAGCCGTTTCCTCGATTTGAAGCGCGAACACGGTCGCACGAGCCGGTCTGCCGGCGCCGCCGAGCGCTTGGCTTTGGCCGATGAACGCTACGTTGGCTTCATCGACGAGCTAGCGACCATGACCGGCGAGGCGGCCGCGGCGCGCGTGCAGTACGAGACGCATTCGATGCTGTTTCAAGCTCGTCAGAGCCTGCGGTTCACGCGAGGCCAAAAAAGACGGTAGCCCTCCACCCGTTAAAATCGTTGCGTAGTCCGCCTCCTTTGGGTTCAATCGCTCATGCGTCAGGAATCCAAGGAGTCGCCATGAAATTTCGCGTTCTGATCTCACTCGTTGCCCTTTTCGGCTTGGCCTCGCCAAGCTTCGCGCAGAGCGCCAAACGCAAAGTGCGCAACTCCAAGCAGCAACCGGTCGCGGCCACTAACGAATCGAGCGGCGTCCTGCCCGATTGGCCGGTATCGGACTTCGACTGGTTCATCAACCCCATCGTCGGCCTCCAGTACACGACCACGAGCGTCGACGGCAGCCCGGCGCATCGCTCGACGACGATGGAAGGCGGCCTTGGCGCCGGACTGTCGGGAATCCCCGTCGTCCCGAGCAACCCGGGCTTCACGTTGGCGCCCGACGCCGGCCTCGCCTACGGCTACAACCTCGATCTTTACAAAGACGAGAAGAACAAGGAGCAGCGGCTTAGCACACACTACCGCCGCCAATGGATCGGCCTCGGAGCCACGACTTACTTCCACTTTTTCCGCTACCACCTCGACATCCGCAATGCCCGGCTAACGCCCTCGGAAGATCCGAGCGCCCTCGTGCAGTCTCAAAAGATCGGCAACGACTTCGGCATCTTGATCTTGCCCTGGCTCTCCGAGCACTACACCCTCGACTACATCCGCGCTTACGCGAAGTACTACGGGGACAAGCTCCTCGAAGATTATGACCATTGGCTGCACACCCGAATGTTCTTCTCGCCGATGTCGTTCGTCTTGGACTTAGGCCCCGGGGTCACCCACACGATTGAGTACAGAGCGGGCGGCGAGGGCGTCACCGAATATTTCTTGCTGAAGACCGGCTTCAACCCGTTCTGGAAGTTCGTCGCCGACGGCCAGGCAAAGTACGTCTACCATTCAACGGAAGAGACCCTCGGCGCCTATGCCAACCTGCGACTTCCGGAAGACCAGCTCAACGAGCCCCAAACCTTGGCCCTCCCCGAGGACTCGTTCCTCGGCTCGCTCTTCCTCGGGGTCAAGGACATCGCCTACGGGATCGGCGCTGGCTGGCGCCAAAACATCCAGGTCTTGAACGTCCAGCGGCGGCACTCGGCACGCAAGGAGACGAAGAAAGATCAAGGGCTTGGCCTCTATTATGAAGTCCGCTTCTGATGACTTTTCGGCCTCCCCAGGCTATATGTATCTACTCATGAATTGATGCAGAGGTGGGGCGTGGCGCTGGTTGGGAACGTCGTCTTCGCGTTGTTGGCGCTGGGAAGCTTCGGCTATCTCGCATTCAGTTTGAAACGGATCTGGGGCCTGATCAACGTCGGGGTCGGCAAGGACGACAATCGCTTCGATCAGCTCGGCCTCCGCTTCCTTGGTATGA
>JAYWBY010000072.1:0-6946 GCA_043781115.1 Pseudomonadota bacterium | reverse complement strand
GCGTCGAAGCGAAGACTGGCGTCCGGCTCTTTCACCGCTCGACCTCGGGTGTAACTCTGACCCGCGACGGCATCGCGCTGAAGGAGGCGGCTCGCGACGTACTGAAGGCCGCCGAGGCCCTGGAGCGACCCGAGAACGTCGATCGGGAACTGGTCTTGGGTGTAGGTTCGGTCAGCTTCCTCGCCCATGAGCTCATCGCGCCCAACCTGTCGAGCTTGGCGTCGCTCGACGAGCGTCTGCGGCTCCGGCTCCTCGAGATGCCGCCGGATCAGATCCTCGTCTCGGGCATGCGCGGCGGTTTCGAGCTCGCGGTCCACATCAACAAAATGGAATGGCCGTCGAGCTGGACGCAGACGAACCTCGGTGACGTACCCTGGGTCCTCGTCGCGCGCGCCGACCATCCCGTCGGCAAGAAGGCCACGCCCGAGCAAGTCACGGAATTTCCGTTCATCGTCCCGACCTACTGGCGGGGCGACGGTTTCGCCGTCGGCAACGATTTCTGCCCGATTCCCTGGAGCAAACGCCTCAAAGGCCATGAGGCCTCAAGCGCCACGTCCGCAATCGCCATCGTACGCAACACCGACCAGCTGGCATTCGTGCCGAAGCTCGTCGTCCGGACGCTCGCCGCGCGCGGCGAGCTGTGCGAAGTGGCGGTCAAGGGTTTCCAAGACTTTTCGTTGCCGGTGTTCTTGGCCGCCAAATCGGACGCGGTGTCGTCGAAGCTTTACAAGCGCGTCTGCGCCGTCTTGGCCAAGTTTTTAGAAAAATCGAGCTGAGCCACAAAGAGTGAACACTCCCGCTCGATTCGGGCCGCGAATCGTCTGCGGTCCAGGCACCAGCTCTCCTTAGCTATCGGCGTAATCAAGCCCTGCGAGTTGAACGTTCCAGCCCTCGTTAACACGAAGTCTGGATTCAAGCCGTGTTTAGCAACGACATCGATTTTCGCAGCTTCCCATAGCCATGCACCTGCAGCGTTGGCATTGGTTGCGACGCAAAGGGCGAGAGTAAGGCAGTAGGATCCAAACCTAGTCGTGGGGAACATTGGCCAACCCATCTGTTTCGAACAATCTAAGCTACTAAAACATATAGCATTTTTTTAAAGAGCGGGGATCTGCCGTTTTATCTGGAACGTAGTAAAATCAATGAATGAATAAAATTACGCTTTTGCTCCTGACCGTTGCCGCCGGCTTGGCCTCGTGCAAAGCCAGAGACTCCTCCTCGCTCAAGGAAGTCGCAACCGCTTCAAGCGACTCGCCGACCGCCTTTGGCACCTGCGTTGCGCTTCGAGGCAACGGCCCGGCGATGATGGGGCACTTTGCGTCGCTGGCCCGAATTTCGGAGCACTTCGGACCAATAGACGCCATGGCCGGAGGCAGCTCCGCTTCGGTCACGCAATTCCTTTACGAAAGCATACGACTCAATCCCGAAGTCTCGGATTGCAAAGATTGCCGCGATCCCGCTATCGCCGGCGCCCGCATTTCTCTGCTTTTGAAGTCTCTCCAGGGCTATTTCGAAGCGCTCGCCGATTCTCCGGAGGGTTTGGCCCTTCAGGGCCTAATCGCCGTGTTCCCGCCCGATCGCTATAAGACCGTACTCACCGAAATCACGCGCCTCAACTTCGGCGAGCGCGATGCATTGGTCGTAGCTGCCGCCCTCGCCGTGTTGCGCGATCCTACGGAAGGGAAAATCGCGGCGTTTTTGCGTTTTGCACCTGTCTTTTCTCCAGCGGAAATCGCGGCCCTCAGCAAGCACGCGAGCACCGTGCTCGGCTCGGGAGAAAGCGGCGCGCTGAATGCCCGCGAGTGGCTCACTCTCTTCGAACACTCGCAAAACCGCAGCTTCCACGCCAAGGAGCTGATGACGGCCTTTGCCAATTTCGGGCGATTCGCACCCGACACCCAAACCGTTCTGCATCGCCCGGGCCTCCTCTCCTTCGAGAAGCTTGCCGGCAACTTCAACCGAATCGGTAGTTTTTATGCTCAGGCCGATCTCGGCGCCTACCTGGACGCTTGCGCCCTTCCGACGCGCGGCCTCGTTTGGCGCGACGTTGCGCAGCAAAAGACGACGCTTGGTCCCACCTGTGGCGCCCTCTTCCATGACCTCGCGGTGTCTTTCCGCAAGAGTTACAAGCAGCGCGAAGTCGCCGGCACCGCCAAACTCCGCGTCGACGATGCGGTCGGTGAAACCGTGCGGGCCTTTCCCGTTACGGCCGTCTTGAAGGGAAAAGGGCACGAGACCTTTTTGCGCGAGCGCGCTGCCTATGACGCGGGACGCGACCCACAGAGTCTTGCGGTCGAAGCCGAGGGCAATAGTTACGGCGACTCCGTCGCCATCGGCTACTGGGGCGACGCGGCGCTGCTCGGCAAGGTCGGGTCGAATCCACGCGGCTATACTGACCAGAAGACGAAACTCTTTCAGCCGCTTGGGCCGATGACTTGGCGAACGGTGCTGGCGCTCTCTCCCGCAGAACCAGGCCTCTCCAATCTTCGGCCCATGGCGGACGGCATGACTTCCATCGCCGGATGGCACGATCTGGCACCAGTCTTGGCGTTGAAAAATGCGGGATGCGACAAAGTCATCTATGTCACCAGCCGCTGGGACGCTACCGTCGACAACGGCTTTGACTACAAGATGGCCCGCCTCCTCGGCGCGCAACAAGGGACGCTCGACGCTTTGTTCAAAGCCTCCCTCGACCGTTCGCTCGCCGAAGCCGACGGGGTCTGGTGCACGGACTGGAACGCGCATTTCGACAGCGCGCTAACGGATCCTGATCCGCTGTTCGCTGACGCGTTTGCAGCGGACTTCCTGGTGAAAGATCGAGCGAGGTTTGAAGATCTCCGAGCCGCCGACGGCAAGGCCTACGACAAGGTCTCCACTGACTTGAAATTGCCTCAATGTTCCGCGGAGTGAAGGCCTTGCCCAGCGCAGCCTATTGAAAATCGATGTCATGCCAAACGGTGCCCACGCCGTCACCCTTGTCGTCGCCTTCGGCGTGATCAAGGAAATAGGTATCACTTTGAGAAACAGCGGCAGTTCGGCTTGAGGCTCGGCGCGGACACTCATAACTACCTGATTTGTGATTTGATTTTCACTTATCAAAGGGCTTTCAGAATCATTGCCCACCTGCCTTCGCTGCATTAGTATGCGTGCCATGTCCAAATCTCCTGGCGCGAGCCTAAAAACCAAAGACACCGGCAGCTTCTACTCGGTCCCCCCGGCGACTTTGCAGAACTATCTCCCGAAGAACCAGCTCCGGTTCGTCACGGCGACGTCGCTCTTCGACGGTCACGATGCCTCGATCAACATCATGCGACGACTCCTCCAAGCTCGCGGAGCCGAAGTCATTCACCTCGGCCACAACCGCTCGGCGCTGGAAGTTGTACTCGCCGCGATTCAAGAGGACGTCCAAGGCATCGCCATCTCGAGTTATCAGGGTGGTCACATGGAGTACTTCAAGTACATCCGTGACCTTTTGGACGAGCGCGGCGCCAAGGACGTGAAGATCTTCGGCGGCGGTGGCGGCGTCATTTCGCCGAAAGAGATCGCCGAGCTGGAAGCGCACGGTGTCAGCAAGATCTACAGCCCGGAGGACGGCCAGCGCGCCGGCCTAGAGGGCATCATCGGCCACATGCTCTACGAGGCCGATTTCGCCTTCAATGGATGGGACAAACGCCAAGCCGACCCGACGACGAAGTTGTCGCGAGCTTTGACCTTGCTCGAGAACGGCTCCGCGCCGCTCGACGACCTGCTGAAAATCTGCAGCCATGACAAGCGCCGCTATTCGAACATCCCGGTCCTCGGCATCACGGGCACCGGCGGCGCAGGCAAGAGTTCCCTTACCGACGAATTGATCATGCGCTTTCTCTGGGACGGGCCAGACGTCAAGATCGGCATGCTCTGCATCGACCCGTCGAAAAAGAAGACGGGCGGTGCTCTCCTCGGCGACCGGATCCGCGTCAACTCGGCGTCCGACCCGCGCGTCTTCATCCGGAGCTTCGCCACGCGCGGTTCCGGCAAGGAGATTGCCCAGGCGACCGGCGACGCCTTGAAACTTCTGAAGAGCCAAGACTTCGACTTCCTCGTCGTCGAAACGTCAGGCATCGGCCAAGGCAACACCAGCATTCTGGACGTCTCGGACATCAGCCTTTACGTCATGACGTCCGAATACGGCGCCCAAACCCAGCTCGAAAAGATCGACATGCTGGACTTCGCCGACCTGATCGCCATCAACAAGTTCGAGCGCCAGCAGGCTCCGGATGCTCTTCGTGACGTCCGCACGCAACTTCGACGCACCCGGTTCAAGGGCCAGCGAGTGGAAGAAAGCCGCTACCCGGTCTTCGGCACGATCGCCAGCCGCTTCAGCGACGACGGCGTCAACGGCCTCTACAAAGCTCTGACCGAAAAGCTCAACGACAAGGTCACGGACCGAAAGTACGAAGCGAAACCAGTGCGGAAGTACGCCACCGAGTCGAGCAACCGCGAGGCCTTGATCCCCGCTGACCGCATCCATTATCTGGGCGACATAGCGCGCACCGTGCGCGGCTACCACGCCGACGCCGCCGCCCAGGTCGCCACCGCCAAGAACGCCGAATCGCTAGACGTCGCCGCCGACCATCTCGCCGCGAAAGGAAAACATGACCAAGCCAAAGCCCTCAAGCAAGAGGCTCAAGCTGAATGGGAAAAGCTTGCTCCCGGTCACCGAGAAAACCTGGAACGCTTGCCGGCGACCCGTCAGGCCTATCTCGCCGATGAATTTACCTACAAAGTCCGCGACAAAGCGCTCAAAGTTAAGTCCACTTTCGAGTCTTTGGCGCATCAAAAACTGCCGAAAATCGCCGTTCCTGATTGCACTACCAAGGCGGAAGCGCTCCGCTACCTCCTGAAGGAGAACGTGCCGGGCGAATTTCCCTACACGGGCGGCGTCTTCCCGTTCCGCCGCGAAGGCGAGGACCCGCAACGCCAGTTCGCCGGCGAGGGCGGCCCCGGCCGCACGAACAAGCGCTTCCATTACCTGTCAAAAGACGCGCCGGCCAAACGCCTGAGCACCGCCTTCGACAGCGTCACGCTCTATGGCGCCGAGCCCGACAAACGCCCCGACATTTACGGCAAGATCGGCGAGTCGGGCGTGTCGATCGCGACTCTCGACGACATGAAGCTCCTCTACAGCGGCTTTGACCTGTGCGCGCCATCGACCAGCGTCAGCATGACGATCAACGGCCCGGCGCCGATCATCTTGGCGATGTTCTTGAACACCGCCGTCGACCAACAGGTCGACCGGTTCCTGAAGGAGAAGGGCAAAGCCCCGACTCCCGCCGAACACCAAAAGATCTACGACGACACTTTGCAAGTCGTGCGCGGCACCGTCCAGGCCGACATCTTGAAGGAAGACCAGGCCCAGAATACCTGCATTTTCTCGACCGAATGCGCCCTGAAGATGATGGGCGACATCCAGGAATACTTCATCGACAAGAAGGTCCGGAACTATTACAGCGTTTCGATCTCCGGCTACCACATCGCGGAGGCCGGCGCGAACCCGATCTCGCAGCTGGCGTTCACCCTCGCCAACGGCTTCACGTTCGTCGAGTACTACCGGGCACGCGGCATGAAGGTCGACGACTTCGCCCCGAACTTGAGCTTCTTCTTCAGCAACGGCCTCGACCCCGAATACGCGGTCATGGGCCGGGTGGCGCGCCGCATTTGGGCGATCGCCATGCGCGACGTTTACGGCGCTGACGAGCGCTCGCAAAAGCTCAAATACCACATCCAGACTTCGGGTAGGTCGCTCCACGCCCAAGAGATCGACTTTAACGACATCCGGACGACGCTGCAGGCCTTGGTCGCACTCTACGACAACTGCAACTCGCTCCACACCAACGCCTTCGACGAAGCCATCACCACGCCGACGGAAGACAGCGTCCGCCGCGCCATGGCGATCCAGATGATCATCAATAAAGAGTACGGACCCAACTTCTGCCAGAACATCAATCAGGGCTCGTATTTTCTCGAGTATCTGACCGGTGTCGTGGAAGAAGCCGTGCTCAAGGAGTTCGAGAGCCTGTCACGCCGCGGCGGCGTCTTGGGGTCGATGGAAACCCAGTACCAGCGCACCAAGATCCAAGAAGAGAGCCTCTACTACGAACACTTGAAGCATTCGGGCGAGCTGCCGATCATCGGCGTCAACACCTACATCAACCCGAAACAGCTGGTCGCTGGCTACGAGCGCCCCGAGATCGAAATGATCCGAGCGTCTTACGACGAAAAGGACGACCAACTTACCCGACTCGGTGCTTTCAAGGCCAAGAACAAGAACGAACGCGACGCCGCGCTCCAACGCTTGAGCACGGCGGTCATGGATGGCTCCAACATTTTCGCCGAACTGATGCACACCGTCCGGCACGCGAGCCTCGGAGAAATTTCCGAGACGCTCTACCGGGTCGGCGGCAGATACCGGCGGTCGATGTGAGGCGGCGCGCGGCGCCGTTTTGGCCGTCTTAATCTCATGCTTTGCCGCATGCCGCACGGCCGAGACCGAGTCGTCGACGAAGGCGATCTATGGCGACGACAACCGTCAGGACCTGTTCGAAATCACCGGTAATCCAGGCTTAGTGAAGGCCGCGAAGGCAACGGGGTTCCTCACCCTGTCCTCGACTCTAGATTTTGTCGACGCGACGCATGTTCGGTTGAAGCCCGCCGCGACCATCGAGAGCGTGATTTCCTATTCGCCGATGCCGGCGTGCCCGGACGTGCGCTTTAAGAAACAGCCGGTCGTCGAGGGTTGCTCGGGCTTCCTCGTCGCTCCGGACGTGTTCGTGACGGCCGGGCATTGCATCGCGCCGCCCTTTTCGTGTGAGAGCATCTCCATCGTCTTCGGGTATGAACTGGCAAACGCGAGCCAAGATCCGACCGTGGTCGCCAAGGACCACGTGTTTAAGTGTAAGGAAGTCCT
>JAYWBY010000071.1:0-6954 GCA_043781115.1 Pseudomonadota bacterium | reverse complement strand
GACTTCTCGGTGAAGATCGCCAAATTCGCCCCCGGTAGCTCGACGCCGACGGCGACCTATGCGCAACCGGCAGGCGAGGCCACGGTCTCCGCTACCATCTCTGGTCCGATCACCGTAGGCTGGGCGCCTGTCGCGGCTCTCGTTTGGTCCCGGACTTCAAACGTTACGACCGTGACCTCGACGGCGCACGGCCTGGCAGTCGGCACGGTCATCAGAGTCAGCAACTCCGCCGGTGGCACGCCAAACGTTCCAAGCGGCAACTACACCATCGCCACCGTCCCCAATGCCAACTCCTTTACCATTAGCGATACCGGCGCCAATGACACCACGGGCAACACGCTCGATTACAGTGCAGAAGTGCTTTGGTCCGCCGAGCGCACTGGGGTCAGTAGCTATGACTATCAGCTGCGCAAGCACAATTTGAGTGACCTCGTGGTCAACACCGCCGGCGCCTGCGCTAACGACGCGGCTGGCGCGACCGGCTGGCTGTTTGACGCCACCAACACGGCGAATGCCGCCGTAATTTACGACTTGCATGCGACGGGAAACTACGTAATTGCTTCAGGCTCGCGTAACCTCATTTTGGGCGCCGGCTCGAGTAGCGACGGCGCGGCCTGGGCTTTCAAAATGAGCGGCAACACCTGCACGACCAGCACCACTGCCGGTGCATGGCAGTGGACAGGCGGCACCTACGCCCACGCCTTCGGTAATTCCGGCTACGGTGTGGCCGACGCCTTGGCGAAGATCGTCCAGGCCCCGGCGCCTTATAACTCGGTCTATGTCTTTGGCTATGACGCCACAGCCAACAGCGCCACTGCCACAGAGTGGTTCGGCCGCGAATGGTTTATTCCTTGATCGCCCAAAACAAAAAACAGCCGGTCGCACCGCAAGGACGCGACCGGCTGGATTCTCGAACTCGTTCGCCGTCGTGACTTAATGATTCACTTTGTCTTTGGTGACGCCGCGAGCCCGCGCCGCCACGACGAAGGGTGTCGCCGGCCCTGAGAGATAGGTGACACAGATGACGCTAAGCGGGCGCTGAACGGACATGCTTTGGATGGTCCCGCCGTCAAACGAGCCCGCGACCTTTAGACCGGCTCCCAGGGTGGGGTTTTCGTCGCTCATCCAGAAATACTGGAATAGGTCGTCGAACTTTGCGTTGAGCTTGGCATAGTTGCCGGCAATCACGGTCGTCTCGCCCTTTTTCGCGTCCAAGACCACCTTTTTGAACTGCAGGAAGTTGTTCAGCTGCTGCACCTCGACCTTGTTTGGCAGCCTCCATGACTTGCCGGCGAGCTGATAGCCGCGGCAGCCGGCATCCGCCTCGTTCCAAGTCAGAGGGCGCTGGTCTTGGTCCGAGAACAGGGCGGTGCTTGACACCGTTTTCGGCGCCTTCACGGCGTTGATGCGCGAGACGGCGAGGTACTCTAGAGTATGGGTGTCTCGATTTTGGCGCGGGATTCCGGTCAGCAAATACGACTCGGCGCCTGCGCCTCGAACTTTGTAGCCAGAGCTGCCGTCGACGACGTCGTTGTCTCCTAGGTCAAGTTGGCCACCTTCGGCCAAGGCCACGCCGGGACCGCACGCCAAGGCCAGAAAGCCCAAGGAAACCAACCTTTGCCAAACCGCACGCTTCGTCATCGGTACTTCCTCTATTTGTGAGAACAGCGCGAAACAGGCGCCAAAACGCCCATCTCGCGCTGTCTTGAGTCTTCACAAGTCCGGTCAAAACTTCAAGCCGAAATTACTCGGTGAAGCAACCCAAGCCCGTGGTCTGCCACGTATGGCAATTTTCGATACAACCTGCCTGGCCTGGAAAAGCACTTTCACAGGAGGTCGTACCGCAGTCCTGGACGGTCGATACAATGCAACTGCCGCCGCAGTTTTTGGTCACCTCCGCGTCGCAAGCAGTCCGGCAGCCGTTCGACGATCCGAACGTGTTCGAGCAGTAACTCGCGCCACAGAGGCGCGGAATATTACCGGTGACCTGAGCGAACATCCATGAGTCGAGACCCGCGCTACTACAGTATACGTTTAGAAGCCCACGAACTCCGTCCCGAATGCCCCGCGTGATGACAGTGAACGCATTCGCGGAGGAATTGCGGTACCCGTAGTCGTGGCCAGTCACGACCAGGTTACCGTCTACATCGAAGGAGGTAACTTCGGAAACGAAGCAGTTGTCTTGGTTCGCGACACTATATTGGGTCACAATAGTGCAGTCCGGATAGTTGTCGACTACAAATCCCATATTCTCGGCGTCGCCATCGATGCTGAAACTTACGGTTTCAGCACGTTTACATTTTGTAACCCCGGTGTCATTGAGGACAAACGTTCCGGCCTTCGGACAATCTTCAGAGTAAAGTTCGGCTTTACCCTTTTTGTCGACATCGGCGCTCGACAAGCTCGTAAAGCCAAAACCCTGCTGGCTCAATCCCAGAACGAAAAAAGCGAGAAAAATCCTTTTCATCTCGATACTCCAAAAAAAACGTAAATGATTAGTCCTGCGACGAACAATGCCAAAATGACTGTATCTCCAGTGTGACGGAATCCTCCCAGTGGATGCAACCCTTTGCCGTTCAGCCGCGCTACCGACGGAAAAGTCAAGTTTTACAACATGTTATCGAATCAAACTGCAATATGCAAAGTGTAGTTCAAGAAATATAAGCGCCCCGATGACCCGCGTCAAACGGACATTCGAAAACATTTTACGAACGTCCGCTGACACCAACGAGGAAGGCGGTCGCGGGGCGCCGCGGCGCCGATGCCTTGAAGCGCTTGGGTTTCAGCGCCTGGCGGCCCGAACCTCTCTTCCCGTCAGGGATCTCGGAGTCCCATTTTGCATCGTCGCGAGAGTTCGATTCGCGGCTTGACAGCGGGAAAAGGGCGTGTCTTTCTTGGAGGAGATCCCATGAATTCTATGACAGAGGAGCTTTCTATGTTGTCGAAGCGACTGGTGCGCATCATAAACGCGGCCGTCATCATCGCTGCGGTCGGTGCCTATATCGCGTGGCGCCGGCATTCGTATTTGGACGTCGACGTCACGGCGTTCCATGCCGGGGCGACGATCGAACTGGCAGCCGTCGAAGGCCACGCCTTGACGGGCGGCGAGCAGTGGTTCACGGTTCAGCCAGGACCCAACTCTTTGACTAAAGGCGCTTACCTTTTCAAAGTGAAGACGTCCGACCGGGAGAAGATCGGCCTGATCGCAATCGACGACGCCTCGCCGATCGTGCTGAAGTAGCCGGCGGCACTATCCTCCTCAGTTCAGAACAACGAAATGCGGGGTGGCACGAGCCCAGGTCCAGACGGGTCGTAATACTCCAGCCCTTCGGACCAGCGTCCGTGCCAAAAATGAAATAGCATCGCCAGGAACACGCAGAAACTCGTCCCTACCACCGTCGTCGCCCGCCTTAGCCCGCAGGCACGATCGCTCGATAAAGACAAGAGTATGAAAGGCAGGAACAAGATCGCTAGCGGCTGTACGGCGAAGAGGAGCCCGAAAGCGGCCGCCGCGGCGCGGGGCCTTGCGAGCCGCGTGAAGTGCACTGTCGCCACGCCCAAGAGCACCACAACGGACTCGAATTGACCGAGTACCGCGCTGTTATATATTAGCGCCGGCGAAAATATTAAAGCGACGGACCAGACCGAGCGTTCGACCCGGGCGGGATCCTCCTCACGTTGATTCCAGCGCCCAAGCCAGCGGGAGCCGATCATCCCAAGGAGGACCACGGCTGCTATCGCCGGTGCTTGAATCTGCAGCGACATGACCGAGCCGGAATCGGTTGCCGCGGGTGCCAGCCCCGTCTTGCCCAAGAGGCCAAGCCAGAGCAACCAACCGGGCGAAGCTAATGGCAGGAACTCGGCCTCGAAGAAGGTGTCCCAAGGGCGATCAGCCAGCGCTTGCACCCACGGCACGAACAGCGACGAATAGGTCGGAAGGTAGCCGTTCATGGCGAGTATGATGCATGCCGCAAACAGGCCTGCACCGATCAGGAACGCGACTCGCACTGGTGGTTCCTCGTTAATTCTTCCATATGTTTGACGTAGTTGCTTAGCTTTAGCAAGCGCTGAACGATCCTGCACGGCGTCCATCCCAGCCCAAGCCGCTCGACCGACCATTCGGTCCGCAGAACGCGCGAGTTTGGTTCCATCTTTGTGTTTACTTCGAGGTCTTAAGAAATTTACCACTCGAGCTAAAGATTCGCGGCGGTCCCTCCGAGAAGTAAGCCGCTACGACGTTTCATGGGGCCAACAGAACGAGATTTACAGACCAAGTTCACGGCGGGAGCACGAAAAATGAATCGCGAGTCCACACGGCTTCTCTTAGCTCTCGGTACGATGGGATTGATCGCTGCGGGATGTGCCCCGAGGCATTCATCCGGTAGCAGCGGCGGCCAAAAAGAATCCGTCGTTCCCAACGAGGCGTCGCAAGACGACACGACAATGCTGGCATGGTGCCCCGAGCCCGAAGACACCAAGGGCCTGAGCTTCACACTCACCGGCAATAGGTGGCCCAACGTCAATGTGTCCGCCAGCTTCATGCCGGACGGCACCGCTGACGGTGGGTTAAGTAGTGGCCTTTTCGGCCAACTGGACCTGGTAGCGCCCCGAGCTACCTGGCAGCGCGAGTTTGCCAGAGCATTGGCTAGGTGGGCCGCGGTCACCCCCCTGAACATCCGCTTCGTCACCGACCAAGGCCAAGTCGGTGGGGCTCCGGGTCCGATTCAAGCCGCCAATCAGTTCGGAGACATCCGCGTCGGCTCCATCGACCTCGGGACGTCGTACGCGGGTATGACCGTGTTCCCGATCCTCACCTCGACGAGCGGCGGCGACACCAATTTTAACTCCCAAAAAACCTACCAGATCGGCCAGGGCCTCGACATTTTCACCATCGCGCTGCACGAGTTCGGGCACTCCATCGGGCTCAACCACAGCACTTTCGGCAATGTGATGTTCGGAGGCATCTACAAGGTCTATTCCCAACTCGAACAAGATGACATCAACGGAGCTCAGGCGATCTACGGGCCGCGCCTTCCGGACGCGTATGACAGTAGCGCGAATAATGACACGCCCGCGACCGCCTCGATCGTGACAATTGCGCCATCCGGCCCGACGTTTATCAATGGTGATCTAACTACGACAGCCGATCTCGATCACTACCGTTTCACGGTCCCAGCTGGGGCCCCGGCGGTCCTCTCCGTGACGGCAATCGGCGGCCAAAGCCTGCTCCAATCAACTCTCAGGCTCCATGACGCGCTAGGCAACATCCTTGCCGAAGTGAGCGCGCCGGGATATGGCCAGACAGCATTACTGCAGTTTAACGGTGTCAATGCGGGCGACCAATTCATCATCGGAGTCGACTCACCGGTTGAAGATGAATTTGGCAGCGGGGCTTACCGCCTGGCGGTCGAATTCCGCGCGACCCAAGATGGCCTCCCCTATTCGATGCCGACGGCTGCGGCTCCCGACGGACGGGAAACCAATGACGGGCTTGCCTTCGCCACGAGCCTAGGTCAGACGTCGAATCTCACCGTGTCGGGGCTCAGCACCCACTGGACCTGGGACGAAGACTTCTATTCGTTCAGGACCGCCAAGGGGTCCGTGAATAACTACGACGTATCGATCGCCTATACCAGCGGGACAGCGCCGCTGGAGATTGAGCTTTTTGACGCCGCCGGGACCAAAAT
The DNA here is from genome assembly GCA_043781115.1 of Pseudomonadota bacterium. Lineage (GTDB taxonomy): Bacteria > Bdellovibrionota_B > Oligoflexia > Oligoflexales > CAIYRB01 > CAIYRB01. The sequence continues at coordinate 1,267 of JAYWBY010000071.1, read as the reverse complement.
TGCGCAATCGAAAGGCGCGACAACCGTCCGTGCCGCCGTCAAAGCGGACACCAGTTATACTGCCCATATCTATAGTCCGACTCGGCTCCAACGCGGCTATAACCTAACGATAAAGAAATTTAACTGAAGCTCTGCCATTGGGATTAGTCGCTCGTTGAAGCGAGCGGCTAATTTTGCTCGAGTGCTCTTGCCTCGGTGAAGCTTGTCGTCGGATCGTCCAGCTCAAACCATCCATGAAACCAGCTAACCGACGAGAAGTACCCCGAGGGCATTTCCATTCCCGTTGCCACCGGCAAGAACCAGAAAAATGCGGCGATCACGCCCGCGGCATAGATCGCGAAAATCTTCGGCTTTCGGCGACGGACCTCGGCGACGCACCAGGCCAACGCAATGAGTCCAAACGGTGCAATGGGCGCAAAGTGATAGAGATAAGTTGCGCGGCCAATGGCGACCCATGGCAGGTAGTTGGCAAAAAAGAAGGCAATGACGTAGCCAAGGCCGAGATTCCGCCGGGAAGAACGACGGACGATGCAGGCCAGAATCGCCGGCAAGATGAACCAGTGGATCAGGGGATTGCCCATCATGAAATTCCGCGACTCACGACCCGCGGCTAAACCGTATTGGGCAAACAGCGCAACGGGACGTGTGAGCCAAGGCCATTGCCAATATTGGGAGTTATAGGGGTTCCCGTCAGGGAAGGAGGTATGGAAGCGATACATTTTCATGGCTTCGTCGAGAATTTGATCTAGCTGAACCGCGCCTGGATGCACCGAAAAAACCGCATATCCCGCTGCGTATAGCGCAACGGGAAGGATCACCAGCGAAAAAAGTCCAGCGAGACCGACGGTCCAAAAGGTGGACCACGATAGTCTTCTTGCGCCGGTGAGCTGGCGCGCGGTGACCGTTATAAGACAGACAACTGCGATCAGAGGCCAGTCAAAGACACCCGACCACTTCGTCCCTGCGCCGGCGCCCATCGCTATTCCACATAGGAGCAGGAACCCAAGCGCCGCGAAGTCTCGGCCCCGGCCAAGTGCTAGATAAACCTTTACCGCACACCATAAAAACAGAGCCTGTAGAACCACCCAAAGCGCCAACTGGCTATCTGTCGTTGCAACTCTTGAAATCGACAGCCGCAACGTATCGAGCAGCGATAGACAGGCGGCGCCATATGCGACATCCCTCCGTCCCAGGGTTAGTAACGCAAGAATGAAGAGAGCGAGCGGCATCGCTGCCCCGGCTAGCGCGTCAGGAAGCCGCCAGGCGG
>JAYWBY010000070.1:0-6955 GCA_043781115.1 Pseudomonadota bacterium | reverse complement strand
CGCCGTTGCCGCCCATGCCTCCGTCGCCTCCCGCGGCGCCAAACAGATCATAAGATGGTTCTCCCTGCGAGCAGCCAGTCGCGTTGTATCCCGGTTCTCCCGAGCGTGCCGCGCCGCCGTCGCGCCCCGAGATGTCGTGGCTTTCGGACTGGCCTGTCGCGATGATTTCGATGCTTCGGCCGCTTTGGCCGTCGGCACCGCTGGCGCCGCGGTCGCCGTCGCGTCCCGCTGAGCCAAATTGGCTTTGCGCGTAAGACGCGCTAGAGAGGGGAAGGGTTGTGGCGAAAACAAAGACAAAGGCAAACTTCGACTTAATCGGCATTGCGACCCCCAAAATGGAAGAGTAGTGGTCGCAGGAAATGCAAGGACGGGGCCAAGAATTGGAAAACGAGAAAAGCGGCTTGTTTTAGGGCAAATTCACGCAAGGACGCCGTCATGAGGGTCGGCGTCGCGAGGAATCTTGGTCACAAAAGTTAACCGGGGAAATGGAGGTTACTTGGTATGACGCCGAGCCAAATTAAATCACTTACCAAAAACCGGTCATTTAACTACGCACTGGACATCCACGGTTTTAGCACCAATGGCCGCCGATGTTGCGGACATGGCTTGAACGGCAACCGTGGATGCGGATGGAGAGCCGACAAGGTTACACATATAACCGGCGGCAGCGGCGCCCTCAACCGAGCAGGTACAAACGATCGTACTGCCGGCAAGCGCGGAGATCGGCGTGATCGTGCAAATTCCCGTCCCGGAGTAAGCCACGGAGCTGATCCAGTTGCCGATTGGAGAACTTGGCGTGCAGGTCGTCGACCCGTTGTTGCTGATTTTAGCCGCAAGCACCTTCGGCGCCGAGTCCACCGTGCGCCAATTCGTTCCGTCAGAAATCAATTTGACCGTTTGATACTGCATCCAGAGGGGAACGCTTGCCAAACCCTGGATCGTTCCGAACGGCGGAGCTACGTACACGACGCTCGTCGACGAATCGGACTTGATGATCGTGTATTGGCGTCCAGCAATGCCCGATGCCGTAGGCAACGTCAGCGTCGTCGCGCCACCGGTAGCGTCGACGTCCAATATGCTGTCCGCCGCCGTAATGTTATAATTTCCGTAAGTGCGAGCTTGATACGCGGTGGCGATGGGGCCGTTGACATGAAGGAGCGAACTAGGCGTCGTCGTGCCGAAGCCCGTATTGCCGCTTGAATCAATGAACATGCGGGTCGAACCATTGTATCCTAACGCGATCGAGTTGGCGGTAGCCACAGTAACATTGCGTCCGATCGCCATTGAAAAGTCGCCGGTTGCCGTAGCCCCCTCCCCAATCGCCGTGGAATAATTTGTCGTCGCGCCAAAATCAGCGCCCGACCCAATGGCGACGTCATGTTGGCCAGACGTCACGGTCATGCCAGCGTAATATCCTACGAACGTGTTGTTGTCGCTGTTTGCGGCAGCTCCGGCGTGGGCGCCGACGAACGTATTAGCCCAACCGACAAGGTTGCCCAAGCCAACGTAGTAGCCAATCATGGTGTTGTTCGACCCCGTCGTGTCTGTCGAACCCGCCGCCGAACCGAGAAGGGTGTTGCCATCGCCGGTCGAAAGACCCGAGCCCGAGCCCGCCCCAACCAGCGTATTTTCGTTGCCGGTACTGGAGACCCCGGCAAGGGCTCCGACGAACGTGTTTTGAGCTCCCGTCACGTTGGCTTCACCGGCCCTGGCTCCAAGCATCGTGTCGTTACTGCCCGACGTGGTAAGCGAGCCGGCATTATAACCTAAGTAAGTGTCTGACGACGCGGTGGTACGGGAGTTACCCGCCGCTACACCGACAAAGAGGTTTTGCGCACCCGAACCCGCGATCGATAGCATCCCTTTCGTGGCATCCCATGTCATGCCCGGCGTCCAACTCATGACGCCGGCGGTCGTAGCGGCCAGCACTTGTCCCGAGACCCCAGGCGCGGCCGTCGGCAAGGTATAGGTGATGTTGGCGCTTTGGTCACCGCCTTGGAACGTCGTGTGATAGACAGGAGAGCCGCCGCCTTCGAGAATGCCGATCGTACCGTCGACTGTCAGAGTTTGGCCGGGAAAGAGCGTGTTTATGCCGACGTTTCCTTGGCCGCCGCCGTTGAGAATGAGGTAAGCGCCTGACGGCGAGCCATTCGAGGTGCTGGTCAACGTCAAGGTCGAACTCGTGGCGTTTCCGCCTGTAAGGGTGGACGCGAAGGCGCCGGCCAGGGTTTTGTTGCTCAGTGTGTCGGTTGTGGCTCGACCGACGAGCGTGTCGGGTCCAGATGGCAACGTCAAAGTCCCGCCATTGGAGATCGTAGCGATGATCGGTGCGGTCAACGTTTTGTTGGTCAGCGTATCCGTCGTATCGCGACCGACGATCGTTTCCGGTCCTGTCGGTAGCGTCAGCGTGCCGCTGTTCGAAATCGTAGCGATTACCGGAGCCGTTAAGGTTTTGTTGGAGAGCGTATCGGTCGTCGCGCGTCCAACCAGAGTGTCCGCGGACGTAGGTAGGATGATCGTTTGGGCGCCGTTGGTGAAGGAAGAAGCAGTGGCGCCGGAAATGGTGTCTGTCGAGTTGAGCGTCTTGTTGGTCAAAGTTTCCGTGCCAGTCAGAGTCGACGGTGAGGTCGTGGACTCCGTGTCGGCGATCCAGTTGGCGCCATTGCTGATGATCGAGACGGACTGATACTGCCTTGCTAAACCATAAGTCGATGAACCGTCGATCGTCTCAGCTCCGGCAGGGTCCACCGTGACGACGTTGGGGGAGCTGTCGGTCTTCTTGATCGTATAGCGGCGGCCGGTGATGCCGGCCGCGGTCGGCACCGCAATCGTAAAGGCCCCGCCACTGGCGTCGGCGGTGACGACGCTATTGCTGGCCAAAAGCGTGTATCCCCCGGTCTTGTTGGCAATGTCCGTAGCGATCGCGCCGGCGACTTGCAAAGGTGAGTTCGCCGCCGTAGTCCCAATTGCCACGTTACCAGTGCCAGTGAGGCGCATTCTTTCGGCGCCGGCCGTCGAAAAATTCAGCGTGTCGGCGCCACTTGACCAAAGCCCCGTGTCCGTATCGCCGCCGAAGGAAAATCCAGGACTACCGACCGCGCCGCCGAACCCTAACAACTGTCCAGTCATCGTATCGCCGGCCTTCGCCACCCTCGACGTGTCTCCGGTGGCATTAATGGTGATGCTGCCGTTGCCATTTGTAATCGAGATCCCAGTGCCAGGCGTAAGCGCGGCCGAAGTGTAGCCGCTCGAAGAGTTGCCAATCAGTAATGAGCCGGCAGTTGGAGCGGTGCTTAAGCCGGTGCCGCCGTTACCCGGGGCAGCGATGCCGGTGACGTCCGAAGTCGAGGCGAGGTTGACCTTGCCGCCCGCGATGCTACCGGAGGTGACGTGCGCCACGCCATCCGTCAGGCCGGAGACCGTCAAGCCAAAGAAACTCGGCGAACTGCCGGTACCGATGTTTTGGGGTGTGGAGAAAGTCATGGTGCTGCCGGCATTGGTGATCGCAATCTGGTTGGCAGTACCCGACAAAGTCTTGTACTGGGCGCCGGTGCCGTCGGTGCCGAGGAGTTGGTTTGCCGTACCCAACGCCGTCAATCCAGTGCCGCCATTTGTAACAGGCAGTGTGCCGCCGACGTCGGACGAGAGCGCGATGCTCGAGACCGTGCTCCACGTGTCGGTTCCGGTGCGTTTGGCGAAGCCGGTGGTGGCGAGGCCCTCGAGCGCGGCCAAGTCATTGGCGAGCGCCAGTGTAATCGAGCCGCTGGTGCTGACCGGGCCTCCCGATACGGTGAGGCCTGCCGCCGGCGCGGTCACGTTGACACTCGTGACGGTGCCGCTGTTCGAGGTCGGCGTCATCCAGCTCATCGTGCCGTCAGTCTGAGAGCTCAAGACTTGGCCGTTCAAACTCGGCGCTGCGGTCGGCAACGAATAGGTAACGTCGCCGCTCTGGTCTCCGCCTTGGAAAATAGTATGAAAGGTCGGCGTCGCGCCCGTTTCCAAGATGCCGAAGGTCCCGTCGACCGTCAGTTTTTGGCCGGGTGCCGTCGTGCCGATGCCGACCTTGCCGTTGCCAAGGATGGTGACTTTGGTCGTCGGTGCCTGATCGGCGCTGCCTCCCGAGCCGCCGCCGGCTGTTTGAAGCTCGATCGTCGAGGCGCCGCTACCGGTAGCAATGCCGGAAGCCAAAACCAACTTGCCGCCGGCGCCGTTGGTGTCGCCGCCGCGGGCGCCCCCCGCGCCAATCGTCAGGTTGCCGCCTGCAGTTGCCGCTGCGTTGCGCTCGACCTCGAGCACGCGTGCCGCCGAGCCATCGAGGCTCACGGCCGTAAATCGCGCGCTGTCTGGCGTCGTCGCGCCGATGGGACCAGGCACACTCAAACTGCCGCCACCAGACGGCAGGGCTTGCCAACTCATGACGCCGGCGGTGTCAGAAGTCAAATACTTGCCGGCGCCGCCGGGCAGCAGCGGCAGAGTGTAGGTCTGATTCGTCGTCATATTGTTCGGCGCCGCGAGGATCAGCGACGTCGGCTTGGCATCCGAGTCGATGCCGTTGTGCGACAGTAAAAGCAAAGTCGAAATACGGCCTGGGCCTGAGTCTTTCAAATAGCCCGCCAAGCGGTGATCGCCCCAGCTCGCCGCGGTCGTCCAAAGCGCGCGGTCGGCATCGGCGACCAGCCGTTTGGGATCGACGCTGGCCGCGGGGGGTTCGGTTTTGCCGTCCTTGACGATTCCCTGGACCAAGCCCTTGCCGCCGTCTTGGTCCAGGATCACGTCGACGTTGCCGCCGGGGACACCCGCCGGAACGATGAACGTCAACAGCTTGTCACTCTTAATGATCACGCCTTGCGCTTGCACGCCGCCGACCGTGACGTTGACGCTTTCACGAAAATTGGCGCCGGTGACCTCGACCGTCGTGCCAGGGGTAAACGCCGCTGGTGACAATTGGCCGACCGAGATGGGGGTTTTGGCCGATTCTTTACGAGTGACGATCGGTCCCGCGGGCACCGGTGTCGATGAGATGGCCGACGGCACTTTGACGAGCGCCGCCTGGTAAACGCCGAAGTGCGTGGTCGTGACCGTGACGTTGCCGTTTTCCACCGTCAGGTCAGTGCGCGGAATCGTGCCGAACACTGGCGCGCCGTTGACGACCGCTTGATAAATGACGATCAAATTCGGCAAAGTGTCGTCGGCGGTCAACGCCGCGCCGTCGCCAGTGAGCTTCAGGTTGATGGAAAAAGGCGCCACTGCTTCCGCGGAAGGATCGTCCGCCAAGACGGCGACGGAAGCCGAAGCCGAAGAAACCTCGTTGTCTTTGGTCGCGCCGAGCGCGGCGAGCGTCGCTGGCGTGGCCAACGTCATGCCTGCTTCCACGTGAACTTCCGTATCGATCGACACCGAGCCGGCGGGAAACTTAACCTCTGTTCCGGCCGACTCGTCGTCGGCGGGCGGCGTGAGCACCACGTCTTGGGTCGATGACACTTTACTTGAGCTCGTTGATGGTGGCGGCGTGGGAGGAGAAACCGCCCCGTTCGGTGACGCGCTGTCGGATTTATGCCCCTTGCCCTTTTGGCAAGACGACAGCGAAACCAAGGCCAACGTCACAGCCAAAGTCAGAGGCCAACGCGCGATCTTCGTGATCATGTTTGATCATCCCCGGCCAAATGTTGCTATTAGGTCCTTAGCGGTTCAATGGCTTGGGAACTGAAGTCTCGGGTCGGTAGGGAGTCTTAAAATAAGACAATTAATATATTAATTTCAATAAGATAGTGCGTACTGGATCCGGACGAGAAGTTTTCTAATATCTATGTAGAATGAGGGATCTCCCAAAGAGTCTGCCAAAAGGGGAATGATCCTGCGAAAGCCAGTGTTCTCATTTGTTCTGCCTGTCTTCAACGAAAGTGCCGGAATTGGCGCGCTCTACGAACGACTGTCGGCGTTGACTGAGAAGATAGATGGCGAATCCGAGTTCATTTTCATAGACGACGGCAGCACGGACGATTCCTGCGAAGTCATCGGTCGACTGACCAAGGGTGATCCGCGCATTCGTGTCGTTAGCTTGTCTCGCAATTTTGGGCATCAGATCGCGATCACGGCGGGAATGGACGAGGCTAGGGGCGATGCCGTCGTCGTAATGGACGCCGACCTACAGGATCCTCCTGAAGTCGTTTATCAAATGATCGCCAAATGGCGCATGGGCTTCGAAGTGGTCTATGCCGTGCGTACGGAGCGTTTGGACGAGTCGCGGTTCAAGCGGTTCACGGCATGCTGGTTCTATCGGCTGTTAGGCGCCGTGTCGGACGTCAGGATTCCCTTTGACTCCGGCGACTTTCGCTTAGTCGATCGCAAAGTTTTGGAGGCTTACAAACGGCTGCCCGAGCGTAGTCGCTTCGTCCGGGGACTGTTTGCCTGGTTGGGCTTTCGGCAAATCGGCATCCCCTATGTTCGCGAGGGGCGGCACGCCGGAGAGAGCAAGTATTCGGTTCGTTCGATGCTGCAGCTTGCGGTTACTGCCCTCGTGAGTTTTTCGAAGCTGCCCTTGCGATTGCCCTTTTACGCCGCCGTCCTTTGGTCGGCGCTGGCGTTTGCCGTCGCCTTGGCTTGGGCCTTCAGTTTGTTGCCACGGACGGAAGCCTTACTATTGACCGTGCTGTTGGTCGTAAGTTCGAGCCAAGCCCTGCTCCTTGGAATCGTCTGCACTTACCTTGGCAAGGTTCACGACGAAGCAAAGGGACGACCGCTCTATGTAGTGAGGAGTCGGACGGGTGGCGCCGGCCTCGAGCGAGCCACCCTCGGCGCGACGCGGTACGACGCTCAAAGCCGGTCGCAAGAGGCAGGATCTTGACCGTCGGCAGCGTTACAAGGAAAATTCCGGCTTGGGCTCGCAACTGGCGCGTTCCCCTGGCGGCCTTTTTTACGACCCGCTTCGTGCTCCTAATTCTCGGGTGGTTGATAG
>JAYWBY010000069.1:0-6963 GCA_043781115.1 Pseudomonadota bacterium | reverse complement strand
AAATCAAAACGCCGATCAGCGCCTTCGCCAACCGATGGTTCTGCGCCGCGGCGCGCTTCAGCCAGCCGAGCGCTTCCGAGTAGTCCCGTTTGACGCCGAGCGCTTCGCTGTACATGAAGCCGACGAGAAACTGCGCGTCGTCGTCGCCGGCCGAGGCGCGGCCATTCAATATTTCGAAGGCAGCGACGAAGTCGCGCTGTTTCAGCTCGCGCGCCGCCGCCACGAATTTTTCGTGCTCGAGCGCTTCGGCGAAGACGGTCTTTGCCTTCTTGGTCCTAAGATCAGACCAGGGAATCGGCTTCACCTCGTCCAAGGCGGCGATTAAGTGGTCGGCCTTCCGTAGGAGCGCCCGACGGGAAACGTCTGCCATTACATCGCCCTCGGTCAGCGACGCGGCAGTTTGCTTGAGCCGCGCGATCGTCTCTTCCGGCGCGCGAAATTCGTCTTTAAACGAAGAGGCGTCGCTGCTTTGGCGCCTTGCTTCCAAAACTTCGATTTTGCCGGTCAGCGCGGCGTTGATCTCGTCGCCTAGTTCGGCGTCGTTCTTCAAGTCGGCCAGCATGCCTTTGAGTGGCGCCGCGAGCGCCACGTAAGTGACGTTGCAGACGACTTCGTTGGCGAGCCGCCGCGGGTCTTTGATGGTCAAGGCCACCGCCAAGATCGTGCCTTTGAGAAGGTCGTCTTTCGTGTAGACCTTGCGGTTGACCGAGTCCTTGGTGAACGGCAATGACAGGATTTCAGCCAACCTCGGGCGGACGATTTTCGACGCAATGGCTCGGCGCGCATCCTTCATTGCGTCATTGGCGTTGGCTCCCTTGCCCGTTCCATTGACGTCGCCCGGCGCTTTGCTCAGGTCGGCGAGCTGCATGAAAACGGGCGGCGTGCATTTCGCCGCGAGCGCCGCGGGGCCATTTGTAAGCAGGAGTGCGAACGCCAGACGATGCAGCACGGGGGCCGGCTCCTAGGTCGCGCGGATTCCAAATAGATTAATGGTTTCAATGATATAAAGACATTCCATTCGATGCAAGACCTATTCCCTTAAATAGGTAGAATAAAAGTACCGATGGCGCGGTGATTGTGTGAACAAATCGGTGCGGGAGTCTCATCATGGCAAAGCTGGATAGTTTCAAGTGTCACGACACGTTGGCCGTCGGAGGCAAGTCCTTCCGCATCGCCAGCTTGACCAAGGCCGCGAAGAACGGCTTGGGCGACGTCAGCCGCTTGCCCTTCACCCTCAAGGTGTTGCTCGAGAACCTGCTGCGCAACGAAGACGGCACGATCGTCTCGAAGGCCGACATCCAAGCACTAGCCACCTGGCTGAAGACGAAGAAGTCCGATCACGAGGTGGCGTTTTATCCGGCCCGCGTCCTCATGCAGGACTTCACCGGCGTCCCCGCCGTCGTCGACTTGGCGACGATGCGCGAAGCGGTGGTGAAGCTCGGCGGCGACCCAAAGAAGATCAATCCGCTCGCGCCCGTCGACTTGGTCATCGACCACTCGGTGACCGCCGACAAGTCCGGCACCGCCGACAGCTTCAAGGTCAACGTCGGCCTCGAATTCCAGCGCAACGACGAACGCTACGAATTCCTGAAATGGGCGCAGAAGGCCTTCAACAACTTCCGCGTCGTGCCGCCGGGCACCGGCATCTGCCACCAAGTGAATTTGGAATACCTCGCAGGGGTTGCTTTTAAAGAGACCATAGACAAAGACACGTGGGTCTATCCCGACACGGTCGTCGGCACCGACAGCCACACGACGATGGTCAACGCGCTTGCGGTGCTCGGCTGGGGGGTCGGCGGCATCGAGGCCGAAGCGGCGATGCTGAAGCAACCGCTGTCGATGGTCATCCCGGAAGTCGTCGGTGTGAAGCTCACGGGGGCCATGCCGGAAGGCACGACGGCTACCGACTTGGTCCTCACCGTCACCGAGATGCTCCGAAAAAAAGGCGTCGTCGGCAAGTTCGTCGAATACTTCGGCCCGGGCCTCGACAACCTGACGCTCGCCGACCGCGCTACCGTCGCCAACATGGCGCCCGAATACGGCGCGACCTGCGGCTTCTTCCCGATCGACGGCGAGACCATTCGCTATCTCAAATTCAGCGGCCGCGACGACGCTCAAGTGCAGCTCGTGGAAGCGTACGCGAAAGCCCAAGGCCTCTGGCGTGACGCCGGCCAGCCTGATCCGGAGTTCACGGAAGTCGTAAATCTCGACATCTCGACGGTCGTGCCGAGCCTCGCCGGCCCGCGCCGCCCCCAAGACCGCGTGCAACTGACCGAAGTCGTCGCCAACTTCCAGAAAGAGCTGACGACGAATTTCAAAGTTCCGGCAGCCGAAGTCGGCAAGAAATCGAAGGTCGCCGGCGCCGACTACGAACTCGACCACGGCTCGGTTGTGCTCGCGGCGATCACCAGCTGCACCAACACGTCGAACCCGTCGGTGCTCGTCGCCGCCGGCCTCGTGGCGCAAAAGGCCGTGAAGCTCGGCCTCAAGACGAAGCCTTGGGTGAAGCCTTCGCTGGCCCCCGGCTCGCAAGTCGTCACCGACTACCTCGCCGCCGCCGGCCTGACGCCATTCCTCGACCAACTGGGCTTCAACCTCGTCGGCTACGGTTGCACGACCTGCATCGGCAACTCCGGCCCGCTCGCGGACAACATCACCGCCGCGATCCACGACAAGGACATGGTTTGCTGCTCGGTCCTTTCGGGTAACCGCAACTTCGAGGGCAGGATCGGCCCCGACGTCAAGGCCAACTACCTCGCTTCGCCGCCGCTCGTCGTCGCCTACGCTCTCGCGGGCAACATCAAGATCGACCTGACCAAGGAGCCGCTCGGCATCGGCTCTTCCGGCAAACCGGTTTTCTTGAAGGACATCTGGCCGACTAGCGCCGAGATTCGGGACACGATCGCCAAGGCGCTCACGCCAGAGATGTTCCGCAAACGCTACGCCGACGTTTTCAAGGGTCCGCCTGAATGGCAAGCCGTCAAGGCCGGCTCCGACTTCACCTTCACCTGGGCGAAGGACAGCACGTACGTCCGCAATCCGCCTTACTTCGACGGCTTCGAGCGCAAGCTCACGCCCCTGACCGACGTCGTCAACGCCCGCCCGCTCGCCGTCTTGGGCGACAGCGTCACCACCGACCACATTTCGCCCGCCGGTTCGATCAAGGAATCGAGCCCCGCCGGCCAATACCTCGTCGGCAAGGGCGTGAAGAAAGCCGACTTCAACAGCTACGGCGCGCGCCGCGGCAACCACGAAGTCATGATGCGCGGCACGTTTGCCAACATTCGCCTCCGCAACGAGATGATGGCGGGAGTCGAAGGCGGCGTCACCAAATTCATGCCAACGGCCAAGCAAATGTCGATCTACGACGCCGCGATCGAGTACCAAAAGCAGAAGACGCCGCTCGTCGTCGTCGGAGGCAAGGAGTACGGCACCGGCTCGTCGCGCGACTGGGCGGCGAAGGGCACCTTCCTCCTCGGCGTCCGCGCCGTCATCGTCGAGACCTTCGAGCGGATCCACCGGTCGAACCTGATCGGCATGGGCGTCTTGCCGCTCCAGTTCATGAACGGCGAATCGCGCGTGACCTTGAAGCTCGACGGCACCGAGACCTTCGACATCACCGGCGTCGCCAAGATGACGACGCGCGCCGAGCTCGACCTCAAAATCAAACGCGCCGACGGCAAAGTGACGACCACCAAGGTCCGTTGCCGCATCGATACGGCCGACGAGCTCGAGAACTACCGCAACGGCGGCATTCTCCAGTACGTCGTCCGGAAGCTGTCTTAGCTCACTGACGTTCGTCCGCTTGGCAGAAGGGCTCGTTGTCTCCTGCTTTGTTGCATCCGGCCTCCGTGCCGACGCAGAAGGCCCGGCTCGGGAAGGCTTCGCAGTCTTCCCTCATGCCGAGGCATTCGCGGCGGTTGTTCCGGACGTCGTGCGTGCACCATTCGGCCGTGCCGGCGCACGTTTCGTTCGTCCCGTGCTTGCCGCAGAAGGCCTCAGTGCCAGCGCACGCCGGGTGCGAATCGTGTTTCAGGCAGTGGACTTTGGTGCCTAAGCATTCGGGGGCAACCTGGTCACGGGTGCAGTGCGCCAACGACCCGCGGCATTGGCGGTCGAAAGGGTAACGCAGGCAATCCTTCTCGCTGCCTTGGTCTTCGTCCTTCTTCACGTAGACGCGGTACGGGCGGTATTCACGATAGGGTCGTGACGCCATGTAGCGGAGGTAGCGAAAGGGTGACTTTTGTTCCGTTTCGCGACTCGGGAGGTCCTCGAGGTTAGCTTTGCCCGCGATCACATTTTCGTGACGTTGGCGGAATTGCACCTCCGCCACAGTCTCCGGTGGTTTGCATGGCAAGGCGACGGGCGGCGCGGGCGCCACGGCCTTCGCCGGCTCGGGCTCTGGCTCGACGACTCGGGGCGCAGGCGGCGGCACCGCGGCGGTCACTACCGCCATGGGTTCCGGCGCGGGCGCCGTGAAGCGTCCGCCGGCCCAACCCAAAGCCACCAGGAAGGCCGCTATCACGAGCGATTTGCCTGTCACCTTAGAACCTCCTTAAGTGCTATCTTCAGCATACAAACAATTAGTGTAAGAATCTGCAAAGTGAATGAAAAACGCCCAACAATCACCATCCGCGACGCCGTGCAATCGGACTTGGAGACCATCGTCGCCTTTAATAGCCGCTTGGCCCAGGAATCCGAGGACAAGCGCTTGGACGAAGTCGTTTTGCGGGCCGGCGTGCGCCGGGCCCTGGCCTCGCCGACCCTTTGCCGCTATTTCGTCGCGGAAATCGGGGGGACGGTCGTCGGTCAAACGATGGTGACTTACGAGCTGACCGACTGGCGCGACGGCCTGATCTATTGGATCCAAAGCGTCTACGTTCACCCTGACCACCGTGGCGCCGGCGTTTTCAAAAGCCTCTACCGGCACGTGTTGGCGACGGCGAAAGCGAAGGGCGACGGCCGCGCCGTTCGGCTCTATGTCGAGAAGGATAACGTCCAAGCGATTGCGACTTACGAGCGACTAGGCATGAGCCGGTCGCACTTCCATCTTTACGAAACGGCCGGCGATTGATCCTCGAGACGATCACGAAGTTGACGGGCATTTGGCCGGAAGTAGCCGTCGCCGTCCACACGCTCGTCGCCTTGATCGCCTCGTCCCACGCCGTGTTGACCAAGGACGACTCGAAGGTCGCGGTAGGCTGGATCGGCACCATCTGGCTGTCGCCGCTTCTCGGAGCGCTGCTCTACTACGCCTTCGGGATCAACAGGATCCGCCGCCGAGCGATCACCGTGATGGGACGACCCGAGAAGGACGTCGTCGATCAGGAACGCGGAGCCAAACTTTTGGCGGAAGCGGGGGTCGACGGCGCGAATCTCTTGCCGCTGATCCATCTCGGCGACGGGGTCGGCGGCTTGCCGATGACCCGAGGCAACAAGATCGAGCCGCTCGTCAACGGCGACCAGGCGTTTCCCGCGATGCTCGAGGCGATCCGCGGCGCCCGGCGCTCGATCATGATGTCGAGCTACATCTTCGACAACGACGACGCCGGCAAGGAATTCGTCAAGGCCTTGGGCGACGCCAAGGAGCGCGGCGTCGAGGTGCGGGTCTTGGTGGACGCGACCGGGTCGCGCTACTCGTTCCCTTCCATCGTCCTACCGCTGAAGCGCGTCGGCGTGCGCGTCGCCCGCTTCATGCCGAACTTCCGCCTGCGCCGCGTTTCGGCCTTCAACCTGCGTAGCCACCGGAAGATCTTAGTCGTCGACGGCAAGGTCGGCTTCACGGGCGGCATCAACATCCGCGAGGCGAACTACTTGGTGCGGCCGCATCGAAAACCGATCCAAGACCTGCATTTCCGCATCGAGGGCCCGGTCGTGGCCCACTTGCGGCAGGCATTCGTTGAAGACTGGATCTTCACGACCAAGGAAGCGCTGACCGGAGACGCTTGGGCCACGGAAGAGGCGACGGTCGGCGAGGTCCTGGCCCGCGGCGTGCTCGACGGCCCGGACAAGGACTTCGAGAAGACCTTGTGGACCCTCCTCGGCGCCGTCGCCGCGGCCCGGACGTCGATCAAGATCGTGACGCCTTACTTCTTGCCGGAACCGACCATGATCCGGTTCTTGAGCGTCGCCGCGCTCTCGGGCATCAGCGTCGACATCGTCTTGCCGGAAGATAACAACATCATTCTCGTCCAGTGGGCGTCCATCGGCACCGTCGCGCCGCTTCTGAAGCAGAATTGCCGCATCTACTTGTCTCCGCCGCCCTTCGACCACTCCAAAATGATGATCGTCGACGACGCCTGGGTCTTCCTCGGCTCAGCCAACTGGGACGCGCGCAGCCTCCGGCTCAACTTTGAATTCAACATCGAATGCTTCAGCAAAAAGCTGGCCACCAGTTTGGGCGAAATCTTCGAGAAAAAAAGGGCCGGCGCCCGGCGCCTGACCCTGCACGAAGTCGAGACCCGCTCCTTCCCCAGGAAACTCCGGGACGCAGTCACCAGGCTCCTGGCGCCCTATCTGTGACCTTGGAGTTCGCCGGCGACCGCTTCCATGCGCGCGAAGGCGCGCATCAGATTCTCGCCGAGGATCTTCTTGATGTCCCCCGGGGCGTAGCCACGATCGAGGAGACCTTGGACCACGTAGGGGAACATCGACACGTCGGAGAGTTGAGTCGGCAACGTCGGCACGCCGTCGAAGTCCGAGCCTAAGCCGACTGAATCGATGCCCGCGATTTGGACCATATGATCAATGTGGTCGAGGACCGTGTCGACATCGATCGTTCCGGAGCCGTGACGGACATATTCCGTGTAAAAATTGACCATAGCGACCCCGCCGTTGGCTTTCAAGGCCACCAGCACGTCGTCCGGAATGTTGCGGGCGTTGCGCGTCACCGCGTAGGCACTCGAATGCGAGAAGATCACCGGCGCGACGCTGGTGGCCAGCGCGTCGCGCATCGTCTTGGCC
>JAYWBY010000068.1:0-2464 GCA_043781115.1 Pseudomonadota bacterium | reverse complement strand
CGTTTCGGTAAACGCCCAAGCGAAGCAGGCGAAGCCGGTCGTGGTCGAAAACGCCGCGATCTGAACGAGGGGTTGGACGGCGGGCGTAATGCTGTTTTCCGGCGCAAAGAGCAGGATGTCCATTGCCGCGTTCGACGCCAAAGCGACGACGATCCAACCGATGTCGCCGCGTTTCAAGCCACCGAGCCAGGCGACGGCGAAGACCAGGAGGAAGATCAGGGACCAATTGAGCCAATAGGTCGGCCGGAGATTGTAGTCGAAGACGGCGCCGAGGTTCGGGCGCGCCAGGGCTTGGCGGGAATCGGTGAAAAAGAGCGGCATCGCCGTCGGGAGGCCTAGGAACTTAGTCTTCAAGGCGTTGGGGCGCGACACGAGCACAAGCTCGGAGTCCGCCTGGCGCTCGTCCGGCGTCAACGGAAACTCGGCGATGCCGAGGTCGTCGACGGTTTGTTTCAGTCGTCCATTTAAGAAGATCGACGTGTCGCCGTGGACGAAGTGCAGGCGCATCCAGCCGAAGCCCGTCGGGCGGAGCTTCGCCAGGTCCACCAAGCATTTGGTCAAAAGATATTGATTGGCCGCGACGTCGGGCTTGGCCGCGGTCTTCGCCGAACGGTAAGGCATCGCAAGAGGACGCAGGACGAGGGGGCGCGCCAGAACCGCCGCGGCGGTGTCGCCGTCCTGCCAGTTTCCGACGCCAATTTCGCAGTTTTGGCCGAAGGAGTGGACGTCCCGGAAGAGGTCGTCCCAGAAAAACTGCGCGTAGTAATAAAGGCCCCGGCTATAGAGGAAAATACTCAGTCCGAGGACGACGGCCACTCCGACGAGGACCGCTAACATCCTGTTTTCCATCGAATTTGGCGCAGACTCAGAGATCAAAAGGGGGCTCAAAGCTAATGTTTACAGGCGCGGGACAATAGTCTATTATCCGCGCGCTTTAAAGCATTAAAGTGAGGCTTTATAAATGCATAAATTTTATAGATTCTTCGGCCTGGCACTAACGATAGCTTGGGCCACCGGCGCCGCGGCGGCGCCGCTTTCGCTGCACTACCACACGCGAACGAACATCGCGCCGAACGACCTGCAGCGTGTTGCGTCGCTAGCGGAAGCCGTGGGCGATCTTTCGCAGAAGTTGGCGTACCACCTCTATTCCATCACCGGTCCCTGTAACTTGCTCGTCGACTGCCACACGGCGACGACTTACGCCGTCCAACTCGGCGCAGCCGCCCGCAAGCTGGCCAAGGACGCGCGCGCCGCGACTTTCAGCCAAGCCGCGCCGAATGGCACGTTCGACGTCGCGTTCGCCGCGCTGCGCTCCACCGACTTCGACGCCGTGGCGCGCGCCCAAAGCCAGTTTCACGACATCTTGCCTCAAGCTGGCGGGTCCGGCTCGGGTTTGGCCGATCTGGCTTGCGTCGACGTGCTGGACGTCTACTGGGTGCTGATGAATCAAGTCGTCGACTTTCCGCGCCCGCTCGGCGAAGGCGAAGGCCGCGGCTCCGACAATATTTGAGGGTGCCTTGGGCAACAGTCTCCTGAACTTCGGCGTCGGTCCCTTCGAACTTTTGGTCCGCGCCGGCGCGGTCTACTTCTTCGTCGTCATCTTGATCCGGCTGTCCGGCAAGCGGCAGCTCGGCCAGATGTCGGCGACTGAGTTCGTCGCCGTGCTGCTGATCAGCAACGCCGTCCAGAATTCGATGAACGGCGGCGACAACTCGCTGGTCGGCGGCTTGGTGCTCGCTTCGGCCTTGGTCGCTATCAGTTGGGCGATCGCCTGGTTGAACTACCGCAGCAAAGCCCTCAGGGCAATCTTCGAGGGCACGCCTAGCCTGCTCGTCAACCAGGGCAAGCCCATCACCGAGAACCTCCACAAAGAGTTGATCTCGCTCAACGAGCTGAAGACGATGCTCAGGCGTCAAGGCGTTCATCGCTTAGCCGACGTCAGCACGGCCATCTTGGAGCCTGACGGATCCCTGACCGTCGTGCACACGAATGACCCTCAAGATGGACTGGCAAATGCAAAAGTCACGCGTTGAAGTGCAGCTGGTGTCGGAAAAAGGCACCACTAAAGGCCAAGCGGAAACTTGCACCGTGCCCCGCGAGACCGCCGTGCGCAAAGCCCTGATCGCGGGCGCCGGCTGCTGGGTGCTGGCTTTGCTCGTGATCCCGATACCGATAGTGCACTTCTTCGCGCCGCCGCTACTCATCCTCTTCGGGCCAATCTTGGCTTTCGTCCTTTTCAAAATCAACGACGGCGCCGTCGACCTCACCAAGGGCGAGGCTCCGTGCCCCGGTTGTGGTCAGCCGCAGCAGCTCGGCTCGAGGGCGGAAGTTTGGCCCATGAACTTTCGTTGTCCGGGTTGTGATCAGAGCATAACGGCGACGAGGATTTAGAGCTGAATCTCTTGTTCCGGCTTGTTGATCGACACGGAGGACTGCGTCGCGCCGGTGTTGATCTCGGCCTTCA
>JAYWBY010000067.1:0-2470 GCA_043781115.1 Pseudomonadota bacterium | reverse complement strand
GGACTTCTATTGTTTGCCCGACGATCCCGACGATTTTAGGGCGCAGATCAGCCGTGTGCTAGCGCGACTCCCTCAAGGACAGGAGCCGCGCGGCAACGAGGCCGACCTGCACAACATGACCAACTCCCACACGCTCTTGTCCTTCGACCGTACGCTGCTTTCACCTTGGAACAAACGGTCGATCATGACGGCCGAGACTGAGATCCGGCGCGCCGGGTTGCCGCTCGGCCGCGTCAAAGCCTTAGTCCGCGCCGACGACTGGCAATGGCGTTTCGTCAGAAGGCTCTTGGCGAGCTTGGGCGAGGAGCTCAGACTGCACTGGGGCCGCATCGAACTCTTGCAGTTGCAGAAGTTCGGCGAATTCCAGCGTTTTGTCTTCGCCCGGGAACTCGAGCTCGGCCAAGCCGTTCAGTCGCTGATGTTGCCCAAAGTCTTGCAAGGACAAGTCTGCGGTTTCGAATACCACATCGTCTATAAACCCTATGGGCCGATGGCCGGCGACTGGGTGCAGGTCCATGTGCCGAGCGCTGGGGACGGCCTCGTGTTCGCGCTGGGCGACGTGGTCGGTAAAGGCGCCAGCGCCGCGTTGGTGACCGCGGTCATCGCGTCCGCTTGGAGCCAATTTCAGGCGCGTTGGTCGCGCGCGGGATCGGTCACGGCCGGCGATGCTTTGGCTGCGCTCCGCGAGTTGGACCAGCTCATTCATGATCTATTTCAAGGGACGCAGTACACCACGCTTTCCCTTGCGCACGTCGCCGAAGAAGGCGTCACGCTTTTTACCGCGGGAGCACCCTCTTGGCTATTGCTCGGTCCGGAGGGCACAGTAGATCAGCTGCGCGCCAAGGCGGGCCCGCTCGGTTATCAGGTTTTCACCCAAGTTCAAACGGCGGCGGTCGAACTGACGCCCGGGGAAACCCTGATCGCCCACTCGGATGGGATCATGGATGGGCGTGACGCCGTGCGGCGGTTTCGCGCCGAATATGCGGCGGGCTCACGGGGAGGACCGCCGAGCTTTGCCGAGCTCGCTCAGCAAATGACGACCGCGGGCAAGCCGGACGTCTTGCCGGACGACGTCAGCGTCTTGATGCTGAGGCGCCTGAGCCCCCCCAAAGCGAAAAAGGACGTCGCATGAACCGTACCACCCGCCCCAATGAATTGAGCTTTCCCGTCGGCTCCATCGAGGAGTTGACGCTGATTCGCTTGACCTTGGTCTTCGGCGCGACGCTTTATCCGGCGTGGGCCGTCGTCTACCGCTTTTGGCTGCCCGATGCTATCGACCCGATGTGGCAGCGGCTCGCGGTTGGGGCGTTCTGCCTCGGCGTTTTGGCGCTGACCTGGGCACCCAACCAGTGGCTTAGGCGGCAGTTGCAGCACTTTTTCGCCCTTTCGGGTTGGGTGGTGACCGGCCACATCTTCTATCTGATGACGTTGAACCACATGAACGTCTCGTACGTTCTCGGCGGCTTCCTGGTCGTGTTCGCCGTCAGCGCTTCACTGACCAGCCGAGCCCACATGCTGCTCTATTCCGCGTTTACGTGCGTCGCCTCCCTGGTGTCGTCGACGGGTTTGGTGCCGACGCCGATTTTCGTCACGGGAGTAGTGACCGTATCGATCATTGGCGCGGGTCTGATGGCCGTACGCATCAACTTGACTCGCCGCGGTCAAATCCGCGAGGCCGCGAAGGCCGCCCTCGAGTCGGAATTGGCCTTCGGTCGCCAAGTTCAGCGGTTGACGATGCCGGACCGTCTCGCCGACCAGATAGGCGGGTATGCATACCGCGTCGTCGTCAGGCCGCACTTGCATCTCTCAGGGGATTGGAGCCAAGTCTATCTGTCGCCGTCTGGCTCCGAGGATCCGGTGACCGTCATTGCCATCGGCGACGTCGTCGGCAAAGGGGCAAGCGCGGCCTTGGCAACGACGGTGATCGCCAGCGTCTGGCGCACGGAGACGGCGCACTGGCGTCTGGGGACCGTCGACGTTCCAAATCTGATTCATGCCTTGAACGATGCCATTTACGGCGTCTTCAAGGGCGACCAAAACTCGACGTTGTCGCTCATCGTAATGCGCTCGGAGGAAGTCGAGCTCCATACCTTCGGCGCCCCACCTTGGTTGATCCGCCATGCCGACGGCTCCATCGAGAAGCCCAACTTCCGGGGCGCCAACCCGCTCGGCTTTCAAGCTCAGGTCGGCGTCCCGAATCCCATTCGCATGCTGCCGGCCGTGCGAGACCTCTACATCGCGTACACCGACGGGGTCATCGATTCAACCCAGGCGCGCCGGGCGTTCATCAAAGAAGTAGGCGAGGTGGGCGACCTGCCGCCGGCCGATCTTTTGGAATGGATCGAGGGAAAAGCCATCGCGAGGTCGCGGACTGAAGCGCTTGCCGACGACTTCACGATGGTCGCCGTATTGTTGGCCGAGCAAACGAAAAGTATTCTTGGTCCAACCAATTGACTGGTGCATCACGAGC
>JAYWBY010000066.1:0-6995 GCA_043781115.1 Pseudomonadota bacterium | reverse complement strand
ATCTACACGGGAATCCGGGCCGCAGGGACCGTGGCCACTTTTGGCCTCAAGATGGTCGACATCAGTTATCTACCTTACTACGGCATTTCCATTTCGTCGGTGGGCAGCAACGCGACGATCGAGAACAGCGTCTTCGTGCGCAGCAACCGGGTGGGGATCTATTTCTACGGGACCGGCGCGAAACTAGCGCGCTGGAACGACGTCACGGGCAAAGGCGATGGCGACTGGGTCAATAGCGGCATCGAGTCCGCCGGTGGAGCGACGGTGATGGTGGCGGAGAACGCCGTGCGAGACATGACGGGCACGGCCTTGGTGGACAACAGCAAGAGCCTCGGAATTTATGCCTACACCTATTCCGGAGCGTCGTACAATTATACCGCCAAGCGCAATACGGTCGAAAATTCCACGTACGGTTTCTATATTGCGTTGGTCGGTGGTGAATTCAACGCCGTGGCGCAAGAGAATCGGATGACCCAGGTCGAGTTCGGGATGGCGAACGAATTGGCGAGCACCGTCGACGCGACGTTCAATTGGTGGGGCGACGCAACTGGCCCGACCTATTCGGGCAACGCCAACGGCACGGGCTTCCAGCTGACCGGAGCGCATGCCGACAAGATCACGTATAACCCGTGGTTGACCAAGTAGCGATCAAGGGGTCAACCTTGGATTCACTGCTTCATCATCCCGCCGGTCATGTTGACCATCGACTTCCGAGGCATGAAGCGGAACATCCCCGCGAAAATCTTGTTCTTCACGCCGGAGATGACGGTCGGCTGCGTGCGGCTTTTCAGCGCGCCGAGGGTCACCTCCGCGACTTCGGTCGTCGTTTGAGCTAGGCCCTTCGGCAGATCTTCCACCCGGCCGCCGGCATTGACCTGGAAGTTCGTGGTCGTTATGCCGGGGTGGAGGCCGAAGACATAAACGCCGCGCGCCTTGTTCTCGTACCAGAGACACTCGGTGAAAGCCGTGACGAAGGACTTGGTCGCGCAATAAAGGCCCATTCCCGGCATCGGCGTGAAGGCCAAAGTCGAAGAAACGTTGATCAACGTGTCGCCCGACTTGGCGGCGCTCAAGAAGGCGTGCGACAGTTTGACCACGGCCATGCAGTTCAAGCTGACCATGGCGGTCTGTTTGTCGACCGACGAAGCGACGAACTCGCCCTGGACGCCGACCCCGGCGTTATTCACCAGGAGGTCGAAGTGCTGGGCCTTAAGGGCTTTCGCGACTTTGTCCTGGCCGGCTTCCGTCGCTAAGTCCGCCACCAAAAGGTCGTGGCCCGCGCCGAGCTCCTTCACGAGGTCTTTTAGCTTCGCTTCGCTCCGCGCGACGCCGGTGACGCTATAGCCGTCCTTCGCCAGCTTCTTGGCTAACTCGTGGCCGATGCCCTCGCTCGCGCCCGTGACCATTGCTCGCTTCGCCATTGCTCGCTCCTGCTTGGGTAAGTTGGAGCGAGTATTGTACCGTGAGCGCTGCGCCTATTCGAGGTCAATCGCCAGGATTCCCGCCGGGTCGTTGCCAGGGTAATTTCCGTTAGATTTGACGGGAAAAAGAAACCGCGCCGGGCGATGATCGCCCGGCGCGGCGTTGTCATTCAATTAAAATTACTGGTAGGCCCCGATCGACCATTTGGCAGCCGATCCAAGCGGGTTTCGGAGTGATGGTGATCGTCTCGTTTTCCACTTTCGTTTTGGACCCCTTCACATTGAAGGCGACGGTCCCAAGCATGGTTCCGCTAGCGCATGGATCATCCCCAAAGATTCCTGTTTACCAACTTGAATTGGTACCAAAGGTCCCCGATCGGCACGGGCGTGCCTTCACGGACGTCGTCGCGAAGCATTTGATCTTTCATCTCCGCCGACAAACCGTCGCGGAAGGCCGCGTCGTAGCGCCTGGCCGACCGAATGGGCCAGGCTTCGAGACGCGCCGCCAAAGTGTCACCTTGGGTGCGCACAAAATCAGCACAGGCACGGTAGAACTCGGCCTCTCGTCCGGACCATTGCTTCCAGAGGCGGTCTAGGACTTCTTGCGGCCAGTCTTCCGTCGTTCGCGCAACGAAGTTGGGTAGGTCGGGGGCCAGCGAGTCGAAGACGCCGATGTAGTCATCGACGTCCAAGCCCAGCTCTGCCATGACGATTTGGGAGAGCGCCGCTTCGCATTGACCGGCGAGGGATTGGAGGCTCTTCCAGAATTCGTAGCCCTCGTCCTTTTGGTCGTGCTTACAGAAGAAGGTCGCGCAAACCGAGTCGCGGTACTTGTAGATTCCGCAGCGACGGGCCTTGGCGTCGAGGAACCCGCAGACGACCGCGGGTTGGCCACCGGGGTTGGGGGTCAGCGACTGCTCCAGCGATTTTTTCAACTGCACCGGCGTCGCCTGCATGCCTTCGGGCGTGGCTAGGCGACTCGCGATCATTCGTTCGATCAAAGGGGCAGTATCTTGGTCTTGCAGGGCCAAGCCGAGCAGGAAATTGGGAACCCGCGGGTGATAACTGCAGCACCGGACGTCGGGATGGAAGTTCTCCTCTTTAACTTTCGGGCAAGCGTCGCAGGTCGACTCGCACTCCGAAGGGTAGCGCATGAACTGCAGGTCTTCGGGCAGCATGGCGCGCCAGACGCCCGGCATCTGATGGTTGCCGAGGATCAAGGGAGTGCTGAGGTCTTTGGGCTTCAAGGCCAAGGAGGGGATCGCCTTTTCAAAAGTGCCTGGCAGTTTACAGTTGAACTCGGCGGGGCGCCCCGGTATTTTTTCACTATGAAAATTTACAACGTATCCGGTTACATAGTCTTGTTGGTGTATGCACTCGCCTGCGGCGTTTTCGCGCCGCAGAGCTTAGGCCCCGTCAACGGCGCCTTGATCGGGTCGGCCTACTTGATTGCCCTTTGGTTCCTCGCCGGCCTGTATTTGTCCGATTTGATCCACCTCGGGATCGCTCATAGGTCGCTCGACTACAAAGAGTGGTTCATGAAGGCGGTGACCGTTCTGAACAATTCCGTCGGCGTCTACGTCGACCCGATCAAATGGGTCAATCGCCATCGGCACCACCACAAGCATTCCGATCACGAGGGCGATCCCAACAAGCTCGAGGTCGACGGCTTTTGGCGGACGATGTACCTCTGCATTTTCCCGTACCCGTGCACGGGGAATCTCGCGCACGACGCCATCCTAAAGTCGTTTACCTTCCGCTTGGTGTCGAACCAGGTCTTCGCCGTCGTGGCGCAGTCGCTGAATTTCGCGCTACTCTGGTGGGCGTTCGGCAGCCTGCCTTATGCTTTGACTCTTTGGTGCGGTTTCCGCGCGTTCGCCCTCTGGGTGAACATGATCCAGAACTATTGGACCCACGACCGCCGCTTCGGCTATCGCCGCTACAACGATGCGCACGACAACGCGATGAACCTACGCGAGTGGCTGCCGGTGACCGCTAGCTTCAGCGCCTGCTTCCAAAACAACCATCACCACTACCCGAACCTGCTCCGGCTGAGCCATGACGACTCGGAGTACGATTTTGGCTTCATTACCGTCAAATGGATGAAGGCCATGGGGTTGGTGAAGGCCGCCGAAAAAGGCCTGGACCTGCCCAAGGGCTTCCCCATGGCCGATTTGGGTTTTTAGCCACAAATCCGCTAGAATGTATGTACGCATACATTTCTGGGGGACTTCGTGCTCGAACAAAAAATCAACGAATTTTTTGGTGACGCTGAATCGTCTAGCTTCGGCACGGGCTGGTGGAGCGGCGTCTTGTCGCTCTTCTTCGGAGTCTTGGCGTTCGGCTCCGTCGTCGTTCTCCACTATCCGCAAATTCTGAGCTCGCCCGAGCTCCGCCCGCATTATCCGATGGAGTTGATGCGGATCTTGATCCAGTGCGTCATCGGAGCGGCGATTGTGTGCGGCATCATTTCGTCGATTTTGAGAAAAAAGAAAATCCTCGGCTTGAGCGGTATGCTCCTCGCCGTAGCGGCGACTGCCCTGGGTGGTGCAAGTGTGCCGATCAACGAAGCGCTGAGCGACGGCCCGGCGATCGGCCTCGACTGGTTCTTGCTCGATTTGTTCCTGATGGCGTTGATCTATGTGCCGATCGAGCGGCTTTGGCCGCAATACATCAAACAAGGAACGTTCCGCGACGAGTGGACGTTGGACATCGTCTATTTCATGTCGACGCACCTTCCCCTGCAAATCCTGTCGCTAGCGATCCTCTTGCCGGCCACCGAGGCGACGAAGTACTTGGGCGTCCCGGCGCTGCAACTGGCCATCGCCCACATGCCAATCGTGCTGCAATTCCTTCTGGCCGTGTTGATCGCTGATTTGGCGGAATATGGCGCCCACTACATGATTCACAAAGTGCCGTTCTTGTGGCGTTTCCACGCGATCCATCACTCGTCGAAAGCGCTCGACTGGATCGCCGGGTCACGGGCCCACTTCGTCGACGACATCATCGTGCGCGGTACGATCCTGGTTCCGCTGATGCTGGGATTCTCCCAAGGCATCATCGCGGCGTACTTGGTGTTCGTGACCCTGCACGCCACCTGGACGCACGCGAACTTCGCTCCGACCATCAAGTGGCTGGAGCCTTACATGGTCTTCCCTCGGCACCACCATTGGCATCACGCGTCGCAGAAGGAAGCCATCGACAAGAACTTCGCCATCCACTTCCCTTGGATCGATAAACTCTTCGGCACGTACTATTGCCCCGACCACTGGCCGGAAGTTTACGGGACGGATGGGGAACAATTGCCGCGGGATTTCATCAAGCAGACGATTGCGCCGTTCGTTCGGCAGAAGAAAGCGGGTTGATCCTAGCGTTTCTTGGCGACTTTTTTGGCCTTCGGTTTGGCCTTCGCCTTTCTCTTCGGAGCAGCTTTTTTCGCCGCTTTTGCCGCTTTCTTCGGTTGTTCCCAAACACCAAGATGGGCGCCAGTCGGGTCGACGAAGACGCCAAATGCGCCCATGCCCGGAATGATCTGGTAATCGACGACGACGTTGGCGCCGGCCTTCTTCGCCTTCGCGACGGTCGCGGCGACGCTGTCGACTTCAACGTAAGCAAGCCATGCTGAGGGCGCGCCTGGTTCCATGGTTTTTTGGATCCCGCCACCGGTGCCCTTGCCGACGCCGAGCATCGTGTAGGTCATGCCGGGACCCATCGGCATGTCTTCAAGCTTCCAGTCGAAGACCTTCTTGAAGAAGGCCTTCGCCTTGACAGGGTCAGTGCTGCTCAGCTCAATGTGAACGAATGGGTTGGCCATGGCGTGCTCCTTTAGGTTGACGCGAAGCGTAAACCGTTAAGGCAGGCTTGTCCACGCCTTCAATCAATCCTAACGGTCTCGAAGAACAGATCGTTGAAATCGTGCGCGACGTTCTTAGGCAACCAATAGTCGCGGGACAGGACTTTGCCGCTGCGACTGGTATGCATGACGACCACGGAGGAGTCCGCCATTTCGTTCGGGCGGAAGTCTTGGCGCCGGGGCGCCAGGAGCGACCGCTCGCGGCGATCGAATTCCCGCTTAAAAGCCTTGGCACCGTCCGCGGTAATTTCTACCAGGTTGCCGCCGGTGCCCGTCGTTGAGTCGCATAGAGCGACGAAAGTCTTGGCGCTGCCGCGCGAAAGGAAGACGACGTAGGCCTTCGCGGACTCCCGAGGGAGCTTCCCGTAGTAGTAGTCTGCCTCGCGGAATCGGTTGTCCTTGCCGAGGGTGGCCTTCACCCAATCGCGGCACGTGGCTTCCGTCGTCTTGAGCGATTTGACGCTCACCGATTCGCCGGGCATTTGCGTCGGGTCCGCGGTCACGCAGGCCGAGCTGGCTAAGGCAAAAAACGTAAACGTGACGCACCGCCACAGAAGTCGCGCTTCGACCTCGAGCATGCAAAACTCCTCTAGGAACGCTAATTTTTGGGCATATAGCGCTTATCGGAATTGCGGCCCCGAGGCTTGAAAGAAGCTGAAAAGGGGAGTCCTCTTCGCCCCGTCAGGCACCGAGTTATTGCACCCGCTGATAAAAAGTATGCTCCGTCGAGTCGACCAAGATCGTGTCTCCGGCCTTTACGTGGACCGGGACCCGGCATTCGTGGCCGCCTTCTAGCTCGGCCCTCGTCATGACGGCGCCCGTGGCCGTATTGCCTCGGTCGGCAGGCTCGACCATGTTGACCTTCATCGCCACGTGCTGCGGGAACTCGACGCTGACCGGGGCGCCGTTGAAGTACATTGCCTTGATTTTCACGTCTTCGCGCAAGTACCGAGCTTGGTCGCCGACGACCTCGAGCCGGATGTTGAATTGCTCATACGTCTCTTGCTCCATGAAGACCGCCTGGTCTCCCTCGGCATAAAGGTACTGGACGTTGGCGTAGCGGAGATCCGGCTCCTCGAACTTGCTGCCGTTCTTGGTCTGTTCATTGACGAGGGCGCCAGTCAGGAGATTCCGGGCGCGAAATTTGACGAGCGTATTGCTGCCGCGGGCGCTGGCTGTTTGCATGGTGACGTCGAGGATGACGTAAGGCGCCCCATTCAACAAGATTCTCGTTCCTTTGCCGAAGTCGGCGGTCGTTAACACGTTAAATCTCCTCTACCGGTGGGTAAATCGTTTGATGTCGGTTGTGTGTTGAGGAAATAGTCCCCGAAGGGAATCGAACGTTCCGCCTTCGAAGTCCTCGAACTCGAAGCCTGGGAGACAAGTGCAGCCGAGCAGCGCCCACTGGCCTTTGCCGATGAGGCGGGAGCCTTGCCACACTCCTGGCTCGACGATGACCTTCGGCAGTTGGCCTTCGGCGAGATTTGGGCCGAGGATGAGACGCGTCAGCTTGCCGCTCGGCGTGATCTGAATCATTTCCGCCGGGTCGCCGGCGTAAAAGTTGAAGATCTCGACGGAGGATTTGACGCGGTGGAGGCCAGAGAATTCATCGGGAGTTATCAGGTAGTAGATATCGGTGCCGGCGACGCGCTTGCCCGCGCCGGAGAGAGCATCTTTCGAGCGATAGACCTCTTTGTAGAAGCCGCCCTCTTCGGGGAGCT
>JAYWBY010000065.1:0-2472 GCA_043781115.1 Pseudomonadota bacterium | reverse complement strand
ACCAAGGCCGCGCAGGCATTTGAAGTTGCGTTCGTCAAGTTTCAAGCCTTCGCTGAAGGCGGTCATCGCCTCTTCGATTTGCGCCAGGCCGTAGTGCGCGTCGCCTTTCAGGCGCCAGAGCTCCGCGCGCTCGGAAGACTGAGGAATAGTCATGAGCAAAGCCTCCTCAATGCGAATGATGACGTCGCGCTCGGCGCCACGCACCAGCGCGAGCTGGATCTCTTGAATCAACGACTGAACATCGATCTTCTTCGGCGTCATCGTCGTCGTTTGGCTAAGCACCAAGCGAATTTCTTCGGCGAAGGCCGGACCTACCGTGTCGGCCGCGTGATGGCGCACCACGTGCGCAACCGCCTTGGCGCCGGCCGATGCCAGGACTCCGGGCAGCTGCAAGAGCTTCGCCAACGGCGCGGCAAGGGCAGTAAACGTGTCGTCGGCGTAAAGGACGCCGGCGTCACCCGCGAGATCTTGGGCGACGGAGCCGGCACCGACCAGCGGTACGGCCCCTGCGGCCATGGCTTCCAGCATTTTTAGCGGGATGTCTTCGTGATAATCGATGACGCGCGGCCGAGGCATCATCATGATATCGGAGGCGGCGTAGAGGTCCTGGAGGAAGGGCGTCGGATCTTGGTGCAAGAACATCACTTGCTTGCCGAGGCCCGAGTCGAAGGCGCGGTACTTCAGGTCCATCGTCGCGGCGCCGGTGCCGGCGAAGATCAGGCGAATGGGACCCGATTTGGTGACACCTTGACGACAGAGCAGCTGAACGGCCTGCAAGGCCTCGCCTGGCGCGTTGAACGCCTCGAGTTCGTGATGGAAAAGCAAGACGCGCTCTTCGGGCGCGATGCCGACGTAGTCGCGGAACTTCTTGCGCGCCGCGCTGTCCGCTTTGAAGCGGGTATGGTCGACGACGGGACGGAGCAGTTTGATTGATTCGTCCGGCACTTGATCGAGACGCAACGCGTCCATGGCGAGCTTCGACGTGGCGAAGAAGCGCTCAGCCTTGTTGCAGACGTCGAATTGGATCGCACGGATGTTCGCATAACGCTCGTAGAAGTACGGCTTGAATTCGTTGACGACGACGACCATCGGGATGCTGAACTTGCGCGCGGCCCGGACGGCCTGGAAGGTCGAAAGCCGCGAAGTTTCGAGGCCGATGATCAAGCTGGCGCCGGCCAGCTCGTCCTCGAGCCCGCGCATATAGCCCGGCATGTCCTGGATGTTCTCGAAGACCCGGATCTTCAGCCCCGTCGCGTGGCGGTCGACCACGTGATAGAGATCCAACGCATAAACCCAGATGTCGAACTCGTGCTTTAGCGTTTCGAAGAGCGCTAAGAAGCGGGGGCTTTGGAGTTCCCCCGCGACGACCGCGATTTTTGGCCTGACTGTCATTCCCTTACCTCGGATGGCGAAGAGCCTCAGTGGCTCGTGACTTTTGTGATCTTGGAGACGGTCGGTTGCTCGCCGTTCGGATGGCCTTTGATGACGAAACGCTGGCGTATCGACGTCTTCAGGTCGGGACTTTCGACGTAGACGCCGAAGGCCAGATCTTGGTTGTAGAGAGTTTTGCCGCCGAGGACGCTGAAGTACGCGGCTTGGTCTTCGCCCGGTTCGATGGCCTCGACCTTTTGCGCTTCACTGGCCACCTCGACCTGGTTACCTGAGAGGTTGACGACGCGGAGGCTGACGCCGTTGGCGGCGACCGGACCGATGTTCTTCAGCTCGACGCGGAGACGGCCGTGCTCCTTGGGCTCCAGCACGCCAGGCAGGTTGCCGCCTGTTTCGTCGACCAGTTTCACCTGCGTGTCGAGCACCGCGACGGTCCGGGCTTCGACGTCCGTCACGAGCTCGGCCGTGGCTTGACGCACCGGCCAAGCGTCAACCGCGACGCCGACGCGGAGGATGAGCGAGCCTGGCTCGAAGTAGGTCGGAACTTGGAGGGCTAGGACGCCCTTCTTTGAGCCCCTGGCGGGCAGCTCGCCGATCAGCATTTCTTTGGTTTCGAAACCGGCGACGTCGGCTCGGACGAACAGCGAGGCGCGTTCGATGGGGAAGGCTTCATGGTTGTCGATCGTCCATTCGACGTTGATCGTGTCGCCGGTGGTGATTTCACCGGTGTTGCCCGTCTTGACGGTGAGCTTCAAGTCTGGGTTAGCCAAGGGATGCGCCGCCGACACCCAAGTGACGCCGAAATGCCCCTTCAGCCAACTGGTCGCTTCCTTGTCGAGGCGATCGGCGGTCTCGTTGATGACGGGGCCCGCGAGGCCTAGCCAGTGCGTCGCGCGACCGGTGCCGTCGGGAACGTTGTTGCCGTAAATCGAATGGATTTTGCCGATCAGCTTCAACGCCAAGTCCATCTCTTGGTCGGTATGTGCTTGCTCGTCGTCGGATTCGCCGACGTGATCGGCTAGGTAGTAGGCTTTACGCGCCGGCTGCCGCACGGTTTGGTCCTGGAGCGCGGCACCGTCGGCG
>JAYWBY010000064.1:0-6999 GCA_043781115.1 Pseudomonadota bacterium | reverse complement strand
ACTCGGGCAATTAAAGAATAGAAGCGGGCATCGCCCTCGATCTTTTTGTAGCGATCCTTCGCCCCGTTGTTCTTGAGATACTCGTAGAGGTAAGCGCTGGCGGCGCCCGAAATTAGCGACCGGGCCAGCGCTATCAATATGAAATGCGTCAAGAAGCCGCCATAGCTCGGAGTCAACACTGGCAGGAGGTTGGCACCAACGAGCGTCGCCGACCCGAGTCCCATGCTGAACCTGTAGCCGAAGCGGTCGGCTATGAAACCCGTCGGCACTTCGAACAGGCAGAAGACCACGTAGTAGACGCTCTGGATCCCGAAGATTTCCGGATCGCTGAGCCCCATGCGCTTCTGGAATTCGTAAAAGATCGGCACCCACAATAGCAGGTTGAAGAACAGCTGGAAGCCGACATATTTTCGGATCACCGCCGCCATGGTCACACCGCGTAAGGACGAAGTTGAAGGATGAAGATCTGGTCGCCTTGCGCCGCCCATTCGATGTCGGCCGGGGTCGAGAAGCCGTAGTCTTGGCTGAAATGCGATTGCAGCAACCGGCCCACGAAGGCCAATTTCTGCAGCGTCCCCTTCTTGGCGTCGCCGAGATCTTCCTTGCTCGAACCGATGGAGAGCGTCCGGCCGCCGCCTTCCACCGTGTTGTAGAGATATTGGAACGGCAGGGTCTTGCCGGTGACCACTTCGATCGCCGACTTGTCGGAGGCGTTGACGTAGACGTTGCGGAAGTCGGTCGCGGGGTTGGTCGGGTTTGTGGTCACGAGAACGCCGCCCATGTCGGACTGCACTTCCTCTTGGATGATCACGCCCATGTAGCAGTCATCGAGCGAAATACCGACGTCCTGACGTAGGCGGACGCTCCGCGGCGAGACGAGCGAAGCCCACACTTCCTTGACGCTTTCGAAGATCTTGTCGGCGGAGGTCACGTGGTTGATCGACTCGTAGATGCCCGCGGCCGAGAAGTCCTTCAGGTCTTCGGCATTCGACGAACTCCGCACGACGAACGTCCGGACCCCTGCCATGTGCAACGAGATCTGCTCATCGATCTGGTCTCGGATCTTGTCGGCAAGGCGCGTCGTCTTGATCAGCTGCTGGATCTGGAGGCAAAGCACGTCGACTTCCTTGGCGTTCATTTCCAAGGCCATCTTGAGCTTGCCGATGAGCTGTTGGATCTTCCACGACGATTGCAGGAATTCTTGCTGCAGCGAGAACGGCAAGGCGATGCCGCGCGGGACGCTCGCGGCACTCTTTAGAAATTGCCAAGCGCGGTCCGGCAGCGTCGCGTCGTTCGGCACCTTGAGATAGTCGGCGAGGTAGCTCAAGAGGTTGGCGCGCGGCGGGCGCGGCACGCGGTAGAACCCGGTGAGGCGCGACGAGCCCACTTCCAAGAGATGGCGGAGCTCGCCCAGATTCGCTGCCTTCGTGCCGTAACGGAAGCGGTCCGTCATGCGCAGGTCGTCCAAAGGCAGGATCGGCGTGTGCGCGGTCTCGGGCTCTTCCAAATGGATGTGGTGCAGGCTCCAAGCCGGCTTCTCGGGCAGCGGCTCGGGCGTCGGAATTTTCTCCAGGATGATGCCCGAGAACTTCTGGTCGACGACGTACCGCACCCATTGGCCATCGAGACCATTTTGGGCGGCGCGCTCGCGGCTCTTGATTTGGACGGCGTTCGGGATCTGCCAACCGCACGCCAAGACGTTGGTGTGGGAAAGGGGCGTGGTGTGCTCGGAGTTGATGATGCCTGAGACGCGCGGGATGTCGTCCGGCACGCGGTCCATGACGATGATGTCGTACCATTTGACGCTCGCCAGCGAGGCCCGGTAGGTGTCGACGTCGTTGAAGACGCGGAGGCGGCCCTTGGCTTCACCGTTGTTCAAAGCGACGAAGTCCTTGGTCGCGAAGAGTTCGTGGTTGTAGAGGCGCGGCAGGACGGCGGCGTCGATCTGCAGGACGGACTTTTCCTGGAGATGGTTGGCCGGCTTGAAGAAGAGCGGCAACGTCAGGTCGAGGTTCTGCTTCACCGTGTTGAAAAACGTCAGCAGCATCTCCTGGTCCATGTTGTCGATCTCGACGGTTTCGAGCGTGAAGAACGAGCCTTCGGCGACTTGATGCTGCCCGAGAATGCCGAGGAAGTATGGGCGGTTCGGGCTAAGGTAGACGAGCTTGTTGAAGTCGTCGATCTTGGCCCGGAGCTCTTCCTTGGTGATGCCTTGAATCTTCTCGGCGATGTAGTCGGCATGGAAGAGGTAGTCATCGTTGTTGATGAAATGCGTCTTCTGCGTTTCGCGCTCGACCACTACTTTGACGAACGGTATGCCGGCCATGTTGCCGGCGAGCTGGTTGAATGCCAGGAGCGAGAGGTTGGTCATGGGGGGATGATCCTTGCTCGATAAAGAAAGTTGCCGTCGGCCTGAAATCGGTGCGGGCCAGTCTATACAACAAAACTTAACCAATTGGAATCATTAGCTATTTGGTTGGGCGGTCAGTCAGTGCTTATTTATTGCGCAAGGGTCTGAAATCGGTGGGTTTTTGGCCCCGAAATTTTTTTAGCCGGACGCGTGCAGAGAGGCCAAGAACTGGTCTTTGTGCCGGTATTCTTCGAGCAACCAGGCCTCGAGTCCCTTCTCGTCCTTTGGCAGGGCCGTCAGCGGGAAGCGTCGCACGTTCAGGGTTATCTCCCGCGAATCGCCGCGGATGAGGCCGGTCAGCGACGGCACTTTGCCGTGATAGAAGATCGTGACGCTGTAAATCGCCTTCACGTGGCTCTCGAGCCCGGCGACGGACGCGGCGAAGCCTTTGTACTTCGGGCGGAGCAAGTGCTTGTAGGGCTCGAGCCCCCGCGTCTTGTCTTTATGTTGGCCCTTCTTAAGCTTCTCCGGAATCGCGCGCGTGCCTTCCGGAAACGACACCAACCAAACCGGAAGTTTGTTGTCGTTGATCCTGCTGAAGACGCGCTTTATGGTGTTGGCGTCCTTCATCCAGTTGCGCTTCAGGAAGACGCAGTCGAGGAAAAGCATGCCCCAGCCGACTCCGGGTACGTACTTGACGACGTCCTTCACCAGCCACTTTAGGTTGCCCACGCGGTGTTTCTTCAAAGCCAAAGACATCAACACCACGACGTCGCCCATTTCCTGGTGATTGGCGATGACGATGGCGTTCTCCCGGTCCGGGACGTCGTCGCCCGTGATCGTGATTTTGGTGCCGTCGATGTTTTGCACCGTCCAAGCCCAAAAGCCCCAGACGCCCCCGGCAATGCGGGTGTTCAGCCAACGAAAGGCCGGCCGCGAGATTGGCAGGACGACAATCGTCAACATCTGCAACACTTGCGACACGCAGAGCGGTCCGACCGCCAAGAGCATCGCGACCGGGCCCCAAATCCATTTGCGCACGAAGTCCGGAAGTTTGCCGATCATGGTCGCTTTCTCAAGGGTCGAAGCTGACGTCGACCCGCCCTAAGTAGATTTGATCGTCGAGGAGGACCCGGCAACCGAGCCGGTGGATACTGCCCGGAGGCGGCAGGTTCTTCTTGCACGAAAACGTCCGAAACGCCTGCGCGCCGTCGTCGTGACCCCGCACTGCCGGCAGCACGATACGGTCGATCCTCTTGTCGTCGACCCACCATTCGTGGGTGACCGTCGAGGCGACGCCGCTCGGGGACACTACGGGGGTCAAGCAGCACACGTCAAGCCCCCCGGCGAGCGCCTCGCTGAGCTTCCGCCGTGGGGTCTTGGCGCCCCAGGCGTCCGCCAAGCGGCGCTCCGCCAGGCCCGTGCCGATCGTCGGCTTTTTCAACCAAACGGAGAGGAGCGGCACCCTGACCCAGCTGCCAAGGCCGATTTGGACCAAAACGACGAGCAGGATCACGAGGCACGGCAAGAAATGGCTGAGGCGCGGCACCCGCCGTTCGATCAAGAGATCCCAAGGCAAAATGCTGAACATCGCCACGGCGCCGAGCACCGGGTAATACACGTCGAGCCACTTCGGAAAGTACACGGCGAAGGCGAACGAGCAGGCGACGACGGCGCTGAAGCTGCGCACAAGACCTGTGTACCAGGACTTTCTCGACAGGCGAAACCACCAACGATCGACCAAGCTCGAAGCGACTACGACGACGGCGAAGCCCAAAGTCACCCAGGCGCCGGCTAAGAACAGCAGAGGGATGCAAAACATCATGATGTACTGGATGCAGTACTGCGTCACCGTCACGACCATGCCCTCGACGACGTGCGGCTTCGAGAGCAGGGCGTCCGTCAAGCCGCTCTGCCTCGGCACGTCCCGCCGGCGACGAGCGTACTCGAGCCAAATCCGAAAAAGCGTCGAGACGACGACGAGCGCCGCGAGATAGCCGACGAGGCGGCTCGAATGCGCGTAGTCTCGGGTGATCGTGAAGCCAGAGGCCAACCCCCAGACCATCGACAAGAACGACAAGGCGACGACGCCGCGTCCCAAGCGCCGCGCCAAGGCCGCCCATAGTGCTTCGAGTCGCTCGATCAGTCGGAGAAACAACTTCGGGCCTTTAGTGGCTTAGCGTTTACTCCGTAACATGACCGAAAGCGGCGCGAAAGGAAAGCCTCCCTTCGCCGTCATTGGACGAGGTTGGCCGTCGGTTCGCCGACTTCGATTTCGCCGTCCGACGTGAAGCGGATGTCGCCGACGACGAAGTCGTCGCGGTCCGGGTAGCCGCCGTAGGGCGAGACGATGTTGACCGTGTAAGTGCCGGCTTCAAGGTCAAGCCCCGGCACGGCGAAGGCGGTGCTCGCCTGGGGGATTTCCTGGTTGAACTGCTCGGCGGTGTCGCTTTTGACCTGAACGTAGTTGACGCCTCGGCTGACGCCGCACATCGAGCCGAGCGAGACCCCGACCTTGGCCTTCGCCGATTTTACCGTGATAGTGAAAGACAAGGACGATCCAAAGAGTTCGTGCGACTGCAGGGCGACGTTACAACCGCGGTTGCTGGACGAACTATAATTGTCGTCCCCGAGTTGAAAGTCCTTTTCCTTGCCGAACTCGACGACGTTCGGGGCCTTCTTGCCGGAGGTCGGTTGCGGAGCCGTGGTAGAAGTCCCGCCGACGGCCTGAATGTTCGAGTAGAGTGCGCGGGAGGCCGCGCCCTTCTTCACCACGAGCTTCACCGTGTAAATGTCGATGAGTGCTAATTTCACCGACGAGGTGGTGCTGTAGGGGGCGGAGGCGACGCTTGGGGCGAAGACACCGCCGACGTCCGTGTTGAACGGATCGAGGATCGACCAGACGACCGAATCGTAAGCGCCGAGACTCAACTGGTCGCCGCTCGGGCCTTTTGCCGTACAACCGAATCCCGTCAGGGACGGGTCCGTCGTCGGCAGCGCCACGTCTTGAATGCAGGTCAGGAAGGCGCCGGCGACCATCACGGGGGTGTCGGCCGGGTCGCCTTCGGGATCGCCCTCGGAGTTGCCGAGCGGTTGGTTTTCTTCTTTTGCCGGCTTCGTCGCGGAGTCGGGCTCTTTCTTCTTCGACGGAGCCGTACCAACGCTGCCGCCGAACTGGCTGTTGGAACAGCCGCCCAGTAGGATCGCGAGGCTAATTGATAAGCTTAAAAACCGATGCATGGGGAGCTTATCGGCTAAATTACCGGAAAATCTTTAGCGTTATTTTTGAAAACGCCAAAAAACCAGAATTAATCCCCGAGATCAAACTCTTACCAGGACTTTAGTGGCGGTCGCCGACGACGTCGCCGACGAGATCGTAATCGTGCGCTTCGCTGATTTTGACCATCTGCAGGATGCCCGGCCGGGCGGGGCCGTCGCTCAAATAGACGACGCCATCGACTTCGGGAGCTTGGGTCGCGAGCCGCCCCTGCCACACGAGCTCGCTCTCGGGGCTCGGGCCTTCGACCAGAACCGCCAAGGTCTGGCCGACGAAGGCGCGCATGTTCTCTTTCGACACGGCCTTTTGGATTTCCATGATTTCGGCCATGCGGGCCTGCTTCACTTCCTCCGGAATCTGGTTCGGCATGCGACCAGCGACGGTGCCCTCTTCCTGGGAGTACGAGAAGCAGCCGAGGTGGCGAAAGCGTTGCTCGCGCACGAAGTCCTTCAACTGCTCGAAGTCCTCGTCCGTCTCGCCGGGGAAGCCGACCATGACGGAGGTACGGATCGCCATCTCGGGTATGCGGCTACGGACCTTGGCGAGGATCTCGTTTAGTTGCGCGCGATTGATGTGCCGGTTCATGCGCTTCAGCACGTCGTCGCTGGCGTGCTGCATCGGGATGTCGAGGTATTTGACGATCTTCGGTGAGGTCGCGAGGAATTCCAGGAATTCGTCGGAGATGTTCTCCGGATAAACGTAGAGGCAACGGATCCACTCGAGGCCGTCGATCTCGACGAGCTGACGGAGGAGGCCGAAAAGGTCCACTTCGCTTAGGTCCCGGCCATAAGCGGCCAGATCCTGGGCGATCAGGTTGACCTCGATGACCCCTTGGGCGACGAGTTCGCGCACTTCCTTCACCACCGAGGCGATTGGGCGTGAGCGCAGGCGTCCGCGGATCGCAGGGATGATGCAGAATGAGCAGTTGTGCTGACAGCCCTCGGCGACCTTTACGTAGGCCGAATGCTTGGCCAGCGTGTTCACGCGCGGCATCTCTTCGTTGTAGAGATAGTGCGTGCGTTTGGCGAAGATTTCGCCCTTTTGCGGCATGTCGTCGAGGAGCGCGCCGATCCGCGTGAACTCGTCGGTGCCGATGAACAGGTCAACCTCGGGCAAGCCTTTGGCGAGCTGGGTCTTGTAGCGCTGGGTAAGGCAGCCGGTGACGACGACCTTCAGATCCGGCTTTTGCTGCTTCAACGCCGCGGCGGCGAGGATCGTGTCGATGCTCTCTTCCTTGGCGGAAGCGATGAAGCCGCAGGTATTGACGACGATGGCGTCGGCATCCTCGGCCCTGTCGGTGGCCAACCAACCTTTGCCCATCATCGTGCCGAGCATCACCTCGGAGTCGACGCGGTTGCGCGCGCAACCGAGG
>JAYWBY010000063.1:0-7016 GCA_043781115.1 Pseudomonadota bacterium | reverse complement strand
ATGATGCCGAAGCCCCACCGGCGCTCTTTTACGCCGAAAACCAAGAAGGCGACTCCGAGTAGCAAGTACACGCACGCCGAAATCGTTCCGAAGGTCTGATCGTTCATTTCTTTCCTATCCACATGCTTTGAGTTTGGGCCTGAGCCAACGGTGAAAAATTCTGCGGAAAATGCCGGGCACCGAGGCGGCCCGTTGGCGAGCGTCCCCGCGTACGCCCTTGGGCGCGCGAACGTTCGTCTCGGGCGTGAGACCTATCCAGACCGATTTAAAAGACGGCGTCCTCGACGCGGGGTCGACGTCCCGGGGTATCAAAACGTTCGCTTCCGGGTAATACATCATGGCGTTGCCCGCTTTGATCGCGAAAGGTCTGACGAGCATATGCCGCATTTCGCCGACGGAGCTTTGCACCGTGACTCGCTGGTCTTCTTCTAGTCCGAGGCGGGCCATGTCTTCCGCATTGAGCAAAACGACGTCGCGGCGCTCCTGGCCCCGGTAATAGTCATAGTCTTCGTAGACGACCGTGTTGAATTGGCCTTCCGAGCGTACGGTCATCAAGTTTAGCTGGCGGGCGCCGTGCTTGCCCTTCACCGCGGGAATGCGGTGGGCATGAAAGCGGGCCTTGCCGGAGGCCGTAGGGAATTTGGCTTCGTGAAGGACGCGCCCTGGCACGGCGAACTCCTTTTTCGTCGCACCGATGTCGTTCAGTCCCTCGAAGCCAGGGACGAGTTTGCCGATGAGGCGGCGGATGGCGTCGGTGTCCTTCAACTCCCGCCAGTGGAGGGGCCCCTTGTCGCCAATGATCAACGACGCCAAATCGGCGACGATGTCGACCTCCCCTCGCGGCCCGACGTGCCGGGGTTTGCCTCCGTCGCTCAAGCGAACGAAATTTAACATCGACTCTTGCGTCGTCAAATAGGGTTCTTCGTCGCGCGCCAGCACCGGGAGAATCAACGTCTCACGTGCCAGCCCGTGGGCATGGCCGGTGTTGAGCGACGTGTTGAGATAAATCATCAGATCGAGCTTGCCCAGCGCTTCGGACGCGTAAGTGGCGTCGGGATTCGAGCCGTACAAGTTGCCTCCCAGGGCCCAACCGACGCGCATGCGCCCGGCGGCCGGCCGCGTCCATGCAACCGAGCGTGTCGAGGCCCTGGTGCGTCGGCAACGCTATGCCATGGCTTTCGAAGCGGCGCAGCACCGCGTCCTTCAGCGCCGGAGTGACACCGACCGAGCCGATACCTTGGACGTTGCTGTGACCCCGGATCGGCAGGAGACCCGACTTCTCCTTGCCGACCATGCCACGCATCAACGCTAGGTTAACGATCCACTGCACATTTTCTACGCCGTGGGCGTGGTGAGTGATGCCCATCGTCCAGCCGAAGATCGTGCGTTTGCTCTTGGCGTAGAGGCTGGCGACGTGCTCGATCTCTTTCCGCGGCACGCCCGAGGCCTGAACGATCTCAGCCCAGTCGGTGCCTTCGAGCAAAGCCTTGGTGTCGTCCCATCCCGTCGTGGCGGCGGCGATGTACGAGGCGTCGATGGAGCCCGTGGCCTGCAGAGCCTTGGCGACGCCCAGCAGAAAGGCGATGTCACCGCCGATGTGGAGTTGAACGTATTCCGACGCGATTTTGGAGCCGAAGAGCAGGCTGCGTGGATCCGAGGGAATGCGAAAACGGAGGAGGCCGGTTTCGCGCACCGGGTTGACGACGACCACTTGGCCGCCTTTGCGCCTAAGGTGCATCAAGTGCGTCATCAGCCGCGGGTGATTCGACGCCGGGTTGCCTCCGATGAGGAAAAAGAGGTCGGCATCCTCCACGGCGCTGACGTCGACCGTCGCCGTACCGGAGCCGATCGAACCACCGAGTCCGACGCCGCTCGCTTGATGGCAGTAATAAGAGCAGTTGTTGACGTGATTCGTCCCGTAAACGCGCGCGAAAAGCTGCAGCAGAAAAGCCGCCTCGTTCGACGAGCGGCCGCTAAAATAAAAAAACGCCTCCTCGGGATCGGTCGCCTGCATTTTCGCCGCGATCTTGGCGTAGGCCTCGTCCCAGCCGATCGGCTGGTAGTGCGTCGAACCCGCGGCGGCAAAAAGGGGCGTCACCAAGCGTCCGGCCGTCTCGAGCTCTCGCGGGCTCAGGCCGCGGAGCTGGCGGAGCGAGTAGTTCTTGAAGAACCGGTCTTGAATTTCGCCTTGCATGTCCGCGGCCATCGCCTGCAGCGACTTCTTGCAGACTTCGGGGAAGCGGCCGAGCTCGTTGCGCATGCCGCCCTGCTGGCCGCCCATGCCAAGGGCGCAAGTCTTACAGGCGTTGTGGCTGGTCATCGCCTTCCACAGCGGCAGGAATCCAACGCGCCGAGCCGTCGAGAGTGTGTAGCGGATCGCGTGCCAACCGCCGGCGGCAGACGGGGCGCGGAACCTAAGGGGCTCACGAGGCTGGGTCATGACTTTCCCGTCCAGAAACTGCAACATAGCACCTATCTTGAGGTATCTTATTGCCAGGACTCGAACCACAGAGAACTTGGGCGCGGAGGCCGGCGGTGGCGGAAGAACGGTACAACATGGTGGTCATCGGCGCCGGCGCGGCGGGCCTCGTCAGCTCTTATATTGCCGCGGCGGTGAAGGCGAAGGTCGCGCTAATCGAAAAGCACAAGATGGGCGGCGACTGCCTCAACACCGGCTGCGTGCCGTCGAAGGCTCTGATCAAGACGGCGCGAGTCCTCGCCGAAATCCGCCAGCATCGCAAGTACGGAATTAAATCAGCATCTTATGAACTCGATTTCGGCGAAGTGATGGACCGCGTCCACAAAGTCGTGCGCGACATCGAACCGCACGACAGCGTCGAGCGTTACACGAGCCTCGGCGTCGAATGCGTCAGCGGCGAGGCTGAGATCGTCGATCGCCACACGGTGCGGGTCGGCGGACGGACGCTCAAGGCGAAGAATTTGGTCCTGGCGATGGGCGGTTCGCCGGCCATTCCGCCAATCAAGGGACTGGCCGAGATAAGATATCTAACCTCCGAGAACCTTTGGGATCTTCGGACGCTACCCAAACGGCTCATAGTCCTCGGCGGCGGCCCGATTGGCTGCGAAATGACGCAAGCGTTCCAGCGGCTCGGCTCGGCGGTGACGCAGATCGAAATGGCGCACCGCATCTTGCCGCGGGAGGACGACGACGTCGCCGAACTCGTCGCGGGGCGCTTTCGGGCCGAGGGCGTCACGATTCTCACCGGCGCCAAGGCGTCGGCAATCGAGACGACGGGCGGAACGAAACAACTCGTCTGCGAACTCGCAGGCGGGGTGCGTCAAGTCGTGCCCTTCGACGAAATCCTCGTCGCCGTCGGCCGCCGCGCGAACACGGACGGCGTCGACTGGGCCAAGCTCGGCGTGACGCTGAACCACAACGGCACGATCAAAGTCGACCCGTTCATGCGCGCCAATGGAGACAACATCTACGCTTGCGGCGACGTCACCGGGCCTTTTCAATTCACCCACGTCGCCTCGCACCAAGCCTGGTACTGCGCCGTCAACGCGCTCTTCGCGCCGTTCAAGAAATTCAAGGCCGATTACCGCGTCATTCCGTGGGTGACTTTCACCGACCCGGAAGTGGCGCAGGTGGGCTTGAACGAACACACCGCCAAGGCCCAAGGAATTCCCTACGAAAAGACGGTGTACGGCATCGACGACCTCGATCGCGCCATAGCCGAATCCGAAACCCACGGTCAAGTGAAGGTGCTGACGGTTCCCGGCAGGGATAAGATCCTCGGAGCCAACATCGTGTCGCACAATGCCGGCGAGATGATCGCCGAGTTCGTCACCGCGATGAAGTACGGCATCGGCATGAACAAGATCTTAGGCAC
This sequence comes from Pseudomonadota bacterium, assembly GCA_043781115.1. Classification (GTDB taxonomy): domain Bacteria; phylum Bdellovibrionota_B; class Oligoflexia; order Oligoflexales; family CAIYRB01; genus CAIYRB01. The sequence continues at coordinate 3,162 of JAYWBY010000063.1, read as the reverse complement.
CATTCACTCGTACCCGACCTTCGTCGAGGCCAACAAGTATGCCGCGGGCAACTGGAAGAAGGCGCATGCGCCCGAGAGTGTGATGAAATACCTGCTGAAGTTTCACGGGTGGCGAAGGTGAGAGGTTACATGCCGTCGTTGAAGACTTGCGCGCCAGTCTCGTCATTATGCGGTGGATTTAGCTAAGGCGTTGGCGGGCAAAGGCGGCGGCGCCGCGCAGCGCAGCGAGGGGGTCGGTGAGGACGAAAAGCGGCAGGGTATTCAGAAGCCCCCGAAAGCGCCCCTTCGCGGCGAAGTGATCGAGGAATTCCGGGCGCTGCATTTCGGCTAAGAGTCGCGGGGCGATGCCACCCGCGAAATAGACGCCGCCGACGGCCATCGACTTCAACGCCAAGTTGCCCGCTTCGGCGGCGTAGAGCTTCAAAAACCAGCGGACGATTTCCTTGGCGAAAGCTTGGCCGGTTTCCGCCGCTTGCAGGACGTAGGCGCCGAGGTCTCGCTCCCCTGCGAAGCGTTCGGCGTCCGAAGGCGGCACGGTGATGCGGCCGCTCGCGCTCAAAAATTCGTAGAGGCTCCTAAAGCCGTCGAGCCCGGAGCAAACGCGCTCCCAGCTGACGTGGTGATGCTGCTTCCATAGAAAAGCTAGGAGCTCCAACTCTTCCGGACTTGTCGGCGAGAAGCTGGTGTGCCCGCCCTCGGAGGCGCTGGCAACGTAGCGGTCGCCGTCACGAAAAAGAATCGCCTCGCCGAGCCCCGTGCCGGCGGCGATGAGCGCGATGTTGCCAGGCTGCGTCAGGCCCGCGCGCAAACAAACGGCGTGCTCGGGCTTGGCCAAGGGCACCGCGTAAGCGTGGGCCGCCAGGTCGTTCAGGAGGAAAACCGGACAACCAAGTCGAGCTTCCAGCTGGTCGGCGTCGATGCGCCAAGGCAGGTTGGTCAACTCGACTTGGCGGCCGAGCACCGGGCCGGCCAAGCCGACCGCAACGGCGTCCAAGTCCTCAGGCAGGCGACCGCCGAAGTGGGCTTCTAGCAAGCCGTCTAGGCCGACGAAGTCCTTCGTCACGTGGCGCCGCACGGCCGCCTTTGGCTCTAGGTCTCGCCCCGCGCGCGCGAAGCTCGCCACCGCCACCTTCGTCCCACCGATGTCCAATGCCAAAATCACCGGCCAACCTTAACAGAAAAACCGTTGAAGTCCATGCGGGCCTTCGCTAAAAACTCCTATGCCCATGAAAGCCAGCCTGGTCATCCCGATCTACAACGAAGCCCAGCACCTCGCCGAGTTTTTGACGGCGGTCGACGCCTTGCAGCTGCCGCTCGACAAGGAGTTGGTGCTGATCGACGACTGCTCGACGGACGGCTCGGCCGAGATTCTCGAAAACTTTCCCTTTCGTTCGGTCGTAATAAAGCACCGCCAAGCGAAGAACCAAGGTAAAGGCAAAGCCATTCAAACGGGCTTAGGCCTCGCCACCGGCGACTTCATCGGCGTGCAGGACGCCGACTTCGAATACTCGATGGCGGACCTCCCCGCCCTGCTGCAGCCGCTGCTCGCCGATAGGGCCGACGTCGTCTACGGTTCGCGTTTCAAGAAATCCGCCGAACAAGTTCACCGCACTTATCACTATTTGGTCAACCGGCTGTTGACGCTGCTCAGCAACCTCTCTACCGGCCTATACCTGACCGACATGGAGACCTGCTACAAATTTTTCCGCCGCGACGTCATCACCAACCTCGTGCTCGAGTCCAAACGTTTTGGCTTCGAGCCGGAAGTGACGGCCAAGATTGCGCGGCTGAAGCTGCGCATCATCGAGCTGCCGGTCTCCTACTTCCCGCGAAATTATTTGCAAGGCAAGAAGATCTCGTGGAAGGACGGCTTCGCGGCGCTGCGCCACATCTTCGTCTACAACTTCATCGCCAAGCCCGCCGATTACTTGAAGCCGACGCTTCCCGATAAGTACCGGCCCAAGGGCAAAAACTGGCTTTAGGCCTTCGGGCGAGCGTCCGGACGGCCGATGCATTCGTAGTGGAAGCCTTGGGCCTTGACGTCGGCAAACTGAAACTGGTTGCGGAAGTCGAAGACGGCGCGGCCGCGCATCAGACCTTTGACCTTTTCCCAGTTCGGGCGGCGGTACTCGCTCCACTCAGTGACGAGCACGAGCGCGTCGGCGCCTTCGAGCGCGGCGAAGGCCGATTTCGCATAGGTCATGCCCGGTTTTTCGCCCAGCTCGCGGCGAAAGTTGACGACGCCCTCGGGGTCGTGCGCCGAGACCGTAGCGCCTTGTTCCAAGAGGAAGCTGGCGATCGTCAACGCCGGCGCCTCGCGCACGTCGTCCGTGCCGGGCTTGAAGGCCAAGCCCCACAGCGCCAGGTGTTTGCCCGTAAGGTCGCCGAAGTGGCGCTTGATCTTGCTGGCGGCGAAGGTTTTTTGCGCCTCGTTGGCGTCGGTGACGGCTTGCAGCACTTCGAGCTCGACGCCGTGTTCCTGACCGGACTTCAGCAAAGCCTGCACGTCTTTCGGGAAGCACGAACCGCCGAAGCCGGGACCGGCATAGAGGAACTTCTTGCCGATTCTAGGGTCGGCGCCCATGCCGCGGCGCACGTTGTCGACGTCGGCGCCGACCTTCTCGCAGAGGCGCGCCAGCTCGTTCATGAAGCTGATGCGCGTCGCCAACATCGCGTTCGAGCCGTATTTCGTCAGCTCGGAAGAGTAGCGGTCCATGATCATCAACTTTCCTGGGTCGTCGATGATGAACGGGCGATAGAGCTCCTTGAAGAGGCTTTCCGCGCCGCGATCCTCGACGCCGCAGATGATGCGGTCGGGCTTCATGAAGTCGTCGATCGCGGTGCCTTCCTTCAGGAACTCGGGGTTCGAAGCGACGACCAACTTCAAGGTCGAGCGCCGCGTCGCCAGCTCCTGCTTCAGAACCTTCTCGACGGCGTCGGAGGTGCCGACAGGAACCGTCGACTTGACTATGACCAGGAGGTCGTTCACCGCTTTGGCTCCGATCTCCTTGGCGACGTTCTTCACGTAGGTAAGGTCGGCGGAGCCGTCCTCGCCTTGAGGCGTGCCGACGGCGATGAAAACGCAGGCGGCGCCCTTGAGCGCTGGCGCGAGGTCGGTGGTAAACGTCAGCCGCTCCTGTTCGGCGTTGCGTTTCATCAAAG
>JAYWBY010000062.1:0-7021 GCA_043781115.1 Pseudomonadota bacterium | reverse complement strand
AGGACGAAGGGCATCGAGACCAGATTTGGGACGGCCTCGGCATTCGCTGGTTGGGTGAAGCAAAGGAACGCCAGCGATGTTGCAAGACCAAACTCACGCGACATTGTGGCTCCTAGAGTTGTGGATTGATGGCGATCTTAGCGCAACCACGTCGCCCGATCCCCGTCGAAAGTCGTTGGATCTCAAATCTACGCTCCCCATACGATCCGCCGCGGCGCCGTCGCCTCTGCCCAGGCATCGCATCTAGATTCTGCCCTTTTACTTTATATGCCTATCCTATATAGCTGGAGCATAGGGCCAATGCCTTATCGTTGGGACCTACGAAAGTCAGAAGCCAATACCTCGAAGCATGGCAGATCTTTCGAGGATGCCCATCTTGTCTTGGAAGGCACTTTTAAGCCGATTCACCGTCCCAGCACCCCGTTCGCACGGCCGACAAACATCGCCGTCAATTTCTCCTGGATAGCTGCAGGCGTCGCAGTGCCCGGCGCGACTCAAGGGATCTACATCGAGAATGCCGACAACGTCTTGGTCCAAAACTCGCAAGTAAACACCAGCGGCAACGGCCAGGCGCTCTTTGCGACCGGGGCGGAAAACCTCCAGGTTCGCAACAACGTCTCGACGGGTGGCGCGGCGGGGACGGCGATTGAGGTCGAGGATGACGAAAATGCGTTGATCGTCGACAACACGATGCAAGTCGGCGGCTGCTACGGCATCGCCGTATGCGCCCTACCTGGTAACTGTAGCGGCGAGATCGTTGCCGGCAACTATTTCGGATCGCCATAGGCGCCGTGCTCGCTTCGCGAGCTGGGCATGACGTCTGTCGTCCCGGCACCCTGACTTGCAACTAAGGCTTACTCGTTTCTCCTCTTCAAATGCCTCGCCTCAGCCCCATCTCGGGGTACGGGGCCAAGAGCGCTTGACTCGTGACGTAGGCCGAGCCGACCAACTCGTTGGCGAACTTCAACATAGACAGTGGCACGAGCAGCGGGGTCGTGCCCAAGCGGAATTCTTCGATGGCGGAGCGCAAGAGTTGCTTTTGTCGTCCGTCGATTTTGTCTTTCAGGAATCCGTACAAGTGCGTCAAGGCATCCGCCATCGTCGAGGGCTTGGGAGTCGCGCTCAGCGCTTCGAAGAAGGCCGCGCGATAAGCGGCCAAGCTCTCGGTGATCGACTCTTGTTTCGCCGTCGCGGCAATCCGCCCCAGGCGACGCAGAGGACTCGGCCCATGAGCTAGGAGGATGAATTTGTGCTGTTTGTGGAATTCTTGCAGTGCCCGCACCCTCGGCTCTATGACCTTGACCGCGGCATGCCGAAAGAGGCGGAGGACAAAATGCTCCCTCTGGACGGGGTCCGAGAGTCGTCCGGCTTCGCAGACGACCAGATCCGGTCGCGCGGCTTTCAACCTGGCCGCGAAAATCCCGGCGCCTTCCGCTTGGGGGATGCCGTTGCGGTCGTAGACTTTCACCTTCTCGACTCCGCAAAGCGGCGACCGCCCCATGAGGACATAGCCGTCCAAGTCGGCGGGCAGCGAGTGGATCAACCTCTCGACCGAGGCTTCGGCCAAGTCCGTCATGTCACGGCCCGATAGCGACGTCACAAGGCGCGGCGCGACGCCCTTCGCTGGGCGGGAGAGGCGCATCGCTTCGCGCGGAACGCTCAGGCCCATGGCCATCTCAGGGCAGAGCGGCACCAGGTCGACATGCTTACCGAGCGAGTCCATGATCCAGTCGGCCCTGACGTTGCCAGCATTGAACCTTACGCGTTCGCCGGCGAGGCACGCGCTGATTCCGATTTTGGGCTTGATCGTCATAAAGTTCCCCTTTCGCTCTACTTCGGTTGAACGGCGGCAAAGAGGCGCCGCAAGTCTTCTTGGCCGACTTTGCTGGAATTCCGTGTCGTCTCGGTGACGGTCGTCGATCCTTGCTTCTCGACGCCGCGCATCAGTGACGGGGTCATCGGAGCCCTTCCTTGAGTGTCTACCGGTATCATCGGTCTTCGACTTAGTTCCGTCTAGGATCCGGGCCTAAAATAGTGCTAGATATAGTAGACAAAAGTGAGTCAAAGCGGTCTTGGCTCATCCCCGACCTCTCGGCGAAAGGAGGCGAATTTGCAGCAATTTGGCGTCAAAGCCCTCGCCGAATACACCGGCATCAATGCCCACACCCTCCGCGTCTGGGAACGCCGCTTTGGAGTGGTCAAACCCGCCCGCTCGACTAACGGTCGCCGCGTCTACAGCCAGGCTGATGCCGAGAAGCTCTGCCTCATCGCCGCTCTGACGGCGAAGGGCCACGCCATTTCCTACCTCGCGGGCTTGAGCGTCGCGGAACTTGAGAAGATGGTCGCTGCCAGCAAGAAAGGCGGAGGCAAGCCAAAGGGGACCAAAGGTCAGGAAGGCGCCGCCACCGACAAGGTCAACGCCATGCTCCTCGACCGCATGACGGCGGCCCTAGAGGGTTTTCGCTTAGCGGAAATTAGCGCGCAGCTGGCCATGGCGCGGATGCATGCCACCGTCGCCGACTTCATTTACGAGATCATCCTGCCGCTCATCGGTCGCATCGGCTTGCTGGTGGAGCAAGACCATTTTTCGGTCGCCCACGAACATGCCCTGTCCGCGATTTTGAAAACACACATTTACCACGCGATTTACCAACTCAATGCGACGCAGCTCCCGCCAGCTGTCGATGGCGAGCGGCTCGTGCCCTCGATCACCATGGCCACGCAAGAGGGCGATCACCATGAGTTCGGCATACTCCTGGCGCTGCTGCTTGCGGCATCGCGGGGACTCACGACGCACTTTTTCGGCGCCAACATGCCCGCAAAGGCCCTGGCGCTCGCGGCCAATGCCTTGCGCAGCCCGATTGTACTGGTGGGGAGGACCATTCCGTCGGCGCTCTCTTCGTCGGGAGCGGTCATCACTCAACGCGAGTACCTAAAAGAACTCGACCAGTCGCTCTTGGCGTCGACCGACATTTGGCTCGGCGGCCTCTTGGAGGCGAATGGCACCAAGTTTCGCCCCCGGCATCGCCTCACCCACATTCCTAGCTTAAGTGAACTCGATCGCCGGTTTGCGGAGATGGCGGGCGACGCCTTCGCATGACCCCTTCGCGTGAATCATTTTTGACTGACTTCCAGAGTGCTGCTCTCGGCCTTAGTCCTATTTAAGAAGCGCGCGAAGGACGATAATCCCCTCGACTCACCTCGGGGGCGTCGCCATGGACCAAAAGAAACCAATCGTCGCAGTCGCAGGTTCGGGCGGCTTCATTGGCCGGACCTTGTGCCAAAAGCTCGCCGCGGACGGGCTTCACGTGCTGGCGTTGCGGCGCTCGGAAGTGAGCGCTGACACGGCGTCGGTGGCCGGGATTGAACCGCGCAAGGCCGATCTTTTTTCGCTTCTTCAGGTTGAACGGGCGCTGAGCGGAGCCGACGTCGGCGTTTACTTGGTCCACTCGATGATGCCGTCGGTGGGTCTGACCCAAGGAACCTTCGAAGACTTAGACCTCGTGCTGGCCGACAACTTCGCGCGCGCCGCGGCACACAAAGGCCTCCGCAGGATCATCTATGTCGCCGGCCTGATCCCTGAAGCGGACGGCAAGCCCCTGTCGAAGCACCTCGAAAGCCGCCGCGAAGTCGAACGCGTGCTTGCCAGCACGGGAATCCCCGTCGTCGTGTTGCGCGCAGCGTTGGTGGTCGGCCCGGAGGGGTCGTCGCTCAGCATTCTGATCAACCTCGTCAAGCGATTGCCGGTGATGATCTGTCCGCGCTGGACCGCCTCTCGGTGCCAGCCGATTGCTCTGAGCGATCTGGTGACCCTGCTGCAAGCCGTCGTCGTCGACGAAGAACTCGCGCCAGGCGCTTACGACGTCGCCGGGCCCGACATCCTTACCTACCGGAGCATGCTGGAAATCACCGCGAAGGCTTTGGGCGTTCGTCGTCCGATGCTACCTGTACCCTGGTTTAGCCCGAGCCTGTCGGCCCTCTGGGTAGCGAAAGTAAGCACCACACCTTTGGCGCTCGTTCGTCCTCTCGTCGACAGCCTTCGCCATGACATGATCGCCGGCGACCGCACCTTGAACCGCCGCTACGGTCTTGCAGGCCGCACCTTTTACGATTCCATCCGCGAGGCCATTGTCGTCAAACGTCCGCGCGTCCGGCAACGCCGAAAGACCGTCAAAGCAGTCTGCTCGGTTCAGCGCATGAATACGCCACCGGGCAAAAGTGTCGCTTGGGTGGCCGAATCCTACGCGGCCTGGCTCACCGGCTTCCTCAGGCCGTTGATCGCCGCCGAGACCAGCGCCAACGGCAGCATATGCTTCTACGTGCGCCCCCTCGGCGTTAGACACTGGCAACGATGCCTCCTCGAACTGGACTTGAGCCACGAGCGCAGCTCCGTGGGCCGGTCGCTATTTTACATCAGGAGCGGGCTGCTAGCCCGCGTTTCGCCGACGAACCATCACGCCGGGCGCTTCGAATTCCGCCGTGTACCAGGCCGCGATCAGGTCGTGGCCGCGGTGCTCGACTTTCACCCGAGGATCCCGTGGCGGCTCTACAACCTGACGCAGGCCCAGCTCCATCGCTTCATCATGGCGAGCTTCGGGCGACATCTGCGGAAAAATATGACCAGGAAAGAGGAATAAAATGAGGCTTCTCGCGTTTACCTTCGCCTGCTTCGTCAGCTCGCTCTCAATCGTCACCAAATCGGTTTATGCCCAGGAGGACTCCGCCATGGCGGAAAGAATGAGCGTTTCGCAGTTTTTCAACACCGCGAACAAAACCAACATGAAGGAATTGGTCGAACAATTCTATTTGGCTGACTGCGAGTTCGAAGACCCCCTCGTCAGCCTCAAAGGCCGAGACAAGGTGCTGATTCACTACTTGAACCTTTACGAAAACGTCGAGAAAATCCATTTCGACTTCGGCCTCGACAACTATTAGTCAGCGCTCCGAAAGGGCCGTTTGCTGAGGCGCGGAACGAAGGCTGGCGTCGAAGCGACATAGGCGGCGTATCCGGGCTTGCGGGCGATCAAATCCTTCTCGAGCAGCGTCACGCCAGAGACGCGGCGCAGGAGGAACGTCATGAGGATCGGACCAAAGACCGTCGCCACTCCAAATGGGACAGCGCAAGCAAAAAGCCAATACCCCCACCAAAGCAGCGCATCCCCGAAGTAATTCGGATGACGTGTGAATCTCCATAAGCCGGAATTCAGCACCAGCCCGCGGTTCGCTGGGTTGGCGCGAAACTTCTTCAGCTGGGCGTCGCCGATCACCTCGAACGCGAAGCCCGCGCACCAGACTACGCCGCCCGCGATGTCCCAAATCGTGATCTCCGCCTGCCCTCCGCCGGCTGCGAGCAGCAGGAGTGGTGCTGAGATCAGTAGCAAAAGGCCGGCTTGGAGCCAGTTGACGATAAATAGACTTTTCCAAGCAAAGGCTGAACCGTGCCGGTGGCGCATCGCCGTGTAGCGCGGGTCCTCACCGTGACCCCGATTGCGCCGGTGAATATGCCAAGAAAGGCGCCCTCCCCACAGACAAACCAGGGCGAACACAAAAAGGCTGCGAGGACTAAGCTCCGGACACGCGACCAAGTAGCCAGCCATCGCGACGACAAACCCCAGACCCCAAACACGGTCGACAAGACTCGCATCTTTGCGCCCGAGGCCCAGCGCCCAAACAGCCGTCATCAAAGTGAACGCCGCGAGGCCGCCGACGAGCAACAACGGTGGCCAATTCGCTTGCACGACTAACTCCGAAACCAAGCTCAGTGGCCAGGGCCAAAGACCGCGCCTACGCGCGCCAACGCCTGCTCCCCAACCCAATCCCCGAGCCGCCTCCCCGCAAAGTCATCGCACCCTAAGTGGATGCCGCCATACACCCGCGAGAGGCCAGCCTGATCAGCGGCGTCGTAGTAGGTCGCCCACTGCAGTTCGAGCAAATGCGGGCCGTCGCTGCTGTCGGGTCGCGGCCCGATCGGGCGTTGAGTCAAATCGATGACCTCCCTACCAAGCCCGCCAGGGAAAAATTCACTGCCGGTCAAAGCACTGAGGACTTTCGCCGCCGCTCGGCTATACGTGCTGTGGCCAGAGACAAAACCGGGAAAGGCGGGTGTGACGAACGTCGGGGCTTGGAACGGCGTCCAGAAGCCGGCGGACGTCCAGCTGAAGCCGGAGCCGTCGAAGCGGCGAACGACGATTTCACCTACGTGGAAGCCAAAGTGGCGAGTGACGTCGACCGCGGAAGCAGCGGTGACTTGCTCGACGATGCCGGGTTGAAGCGGGAGGCCCATGGCCTCGTAATTCGGCGCGTCCGGATCGCTCGATTGCCATTTTCCGGCGTAGCGAATCAGGGAGATCGGGCGTGCGCTGAGAAATTTGCGCTTCACCGCCCAGGCCGCGACCGCACTGTCATGGAGCGCTCCGTTGAGCGTCAGATAGGTCTTCACGTCCCACTCCAAGCGGCTGACCTCGGGACCGCGACCGAAGAGGCGCAGCACGAAGCCCGGGGTGTCGGCGACCTGATTGGCGAGGACGTTCCAGTGGCCTGGGGGAGTTTCGGAATGGGGGCCGTCGGCCCAATACTCCGCCAAGGTCTGCGTGAAATCACTGTGGCGCACCATGTGACCTTCGTACGGGAGGCCGGTCGAGGGATTGAGGGCTCGGCCGTGGCCGTCGTTGGCGCCGAGGCTGCTATTTCCCATGACGGCGGGAGAGGTGTCGACGTCGCCTTCGGCGTTGAGTTCGGCGTTCCGGACGAAAAAATCCTTCAGCCAGTCGTTCATGTCGACAGTGCCCGCAAGCGGTGGCCGTCCGACGTCGAGGTAGATCGCTCCGTCCGCGGGCTCGGGCATGGCGAACGGCATGACTTGTCCCCAGTGCGGCCCAATGTAGACCTGCGTTTGCTCTGGGATGAAAATGCCGCTCTGCGTGTATTGCTCCCGCAGCTTAAGCGGCTGCCAGAGGCTCGGAGAGTTCATGGGCGCGCCGTTGCCGGAAACCTCGAGCACGGGATTCGCATTGACGTATCC